>JBILGL010000035.1:0-14783 GCA_044351075.1 Isosphaeraceae bacterium
CGCCTTGTTGATCTGTTTCCTGATAGACTTGGCGTAGCTTAATACATCTCGCGGCGAGACCCAGACCACCCGCCTGTAACTCTCATAAGTTTCTGATCCACCCGCCCAGAGTGCCGACATCACCGTGCCTGCACAGTTCTTCGACTTGCTGATCAATTCAAATTTGCTCATCACATTATCTTTGGAGAGATTCCACCACTGCTCCATCCTTTTGGCATTCAGCCCGACCCCTGGAGCACCCGGAATTTCACCTTGGCAGGGTATAAAAACCTTATTCACATGCGACCTGAATTTCTGCGGCTCCGACCAGAAATCTTTAACCGGTTCCACACGGGCGGCAATGCCCATTTTGACCGCCCTCGCTGCGGCCACCTTACCATTCCGGTAATTCATTTTGTAGGCATTCTCCTGCCTATCCGACGTTGGATACCAGCTGATATAAAAATCAGAAACGCCGGCAATTCCCTCAATATTGATAAAACCGAGTGCCGCATGGCCATAGTGTGCATGAGCAACTGGAATAAATCCGCCTGTAATCGGCGTGTTGGTATTTACATAAACACATACAGGCACTTTGATGAATCCTTTCTCTATCCTGTCATCGGACATACGCTGACAATCTTAATGCTCTGATATGAATTATTTTAGCACGATAATGGCCTGATGATCAACTCCGCAGCAAAGCCGCCCTTTTCCGCTTTTCATCCCTTCGTTTTTAATGCATGAAATTAAATCCATAAAATGAAACTCAACCAATGAAATCAAAATAATAGATGCATGAGCTCTCTGGTTTTGCTATAGTCAATTTTACTTCCCTCCGAATAACTGTAAGGCATGATCTTTCAATGATTCGCTGCATCTTCGCCGCTACTTTCCTGATTCTTATTTCCAGTATTCAGGCGCAGGAAAGCCGCCCATCGAAATTCTTTGATCCCGTTGAAAAAGACGTCGAAGGCTGGAAAATCTCCGTCGATCCCGCCCTGCTTTCAGGCGAACAGGCCAAACTGGGGCAAGAGGCCTTGGCGATGCTGGCAAACCACCTCCAGCGCATCAAAATCCTCATCGACCCCAAACCACTCGCCGAATTGCAAAAAGTCGGTATCTGGCTGGAACTGGACCATCCGCGGCTCAAATCAATGCAATATCACCCCAGCGGCCAATGGCTCGTTGATAACGGCCACGACCCCCGCCTGGCCCGCAAGGTGCATATCACGCAGGCCCGGCAGCTCCTCTCGCGCGAGCAAATGCTCAAGCATCCCGCCGTGATTCTGCACGAGCTTGCCCACGCCTACCACGATCAAGTGCTTTCTTTTGAGCATCCTGAGGTGATCCGCGCCTATGAATCAGCCAAAAAAGCCGGCAAATATGAAAACGTTCTGCTTTACACCGGTAATACTGTGAAACACTATGGCCTGACGAATCACAAGGAATATTTTGCCGAAGCGACGGAAGCCTACTTCTATCGCAACGATTTTTATCCCTTCGTACGGGCCGAACTCAAGCAGTACGACCCTGATATGCATGTTTTACTTGAGAAAATCTGGGAAAATAAGGCAATCAAAAAATGATGAATTTCAAAATCGCTCTCTCGTTGCTCCTGCTGCTTCCATCGCTTGCCGCAGCCGCCCCGCCCAATTTCGTCGTCATCATGGCCGACGACCTCGGCTATTCCGACCTCGGCTGCTATGGCGGCGAGATCAAAACGCCGACACTTGACAAACTAGCCGCCAATGGCCTGCGCTTCAGCCAGTTTTACAATACAGCCCGCTGCTGGCCCTCACGCTCTGCCCTGCTTTCAGGCTACTATGCCCAGCAGATCCGCCGCGACGCCATCCCCGGCCTCGAACCCACAGGCGGGCAGGGCACCCGCCCAGCCTGGGCGAAGCTGCTGCCGCAATACCTCAAGCCACTCGGCTATCGCTCTTACCACTCAGGCAAGTGGCATGTAGATGGCCCTGTGCTCGCAGGCGGCTTTGAGCACTCCTACGCCCTCAACGACCACGACCGGAATTTCTACCCGAAAAACCATACCGAGGACGATAAACCGCTGCCGCCCGTTGAGCCCGGCACAGGCTACTTCACCTCAACCGCCATTGCCGATTACAGCATCAAATACTTGAAAGAGCATGCACAGAAGCACGCTGGCGAGCCCTTTTTCAGCTATGTGGCCTTCACGTCGCCACATTTCCCGGTGCAGGCACCTGCTGAAGATATCGCGAAATACAAAAACGCTTACGATGAAGGCTGGGACGCCCTTCGTACCAGGCGGCTCGCCCGCCAGAAAGAGCTCGGCATCTTCACCGGCACGCTTTCGACGATGGAGCGCGAGCAGGGCCCACCCTATGCCTTCCCGGAAGCCATCAAAAAGCTCGGCCCTAATGAAGTCAACCGGCCGCTGGAATGGTCCACGCTCAATGCCGATCAAAAAGCCTTTCAGGCCGCGAAAATGGCCGTACACGCCGCCATGGTTGACCGGATGGACGCTGAAATCGGCCGCATTGTTGATCAGCTCAAAGCCATGAACGTGCTGGAAAATACCATCATTCTCTTCGTCTCCGACAACGGCGCGAGTGCCGAGATGATGGTGCGCGGCGATGGCCACGACCCCTCCGCCCCAGCCGGCTCGGGCAAAACCTTCCTGAGCATCGGCCCCGGCTGGTCAAGCTTGGCCAATACGCCCTTCCGCAAGCATAAAACCTGGGTGCATGAAGGCGGCATTGCCACTCCATTTATCGTACACTGGCCCGCAGGCCTCTCGGCCAAAGGTGAAATTCGCCACACCCCCGCACACCTGATTGACGTTGTGCCCACGCTGCTGGCTGCGGCTGGTACATCTGTAGAAAAAAGTTTTGAATCCAGCGGGCCCCCCTCGCCCGGCAAAAACCTTCTGCCGTCAATGAAGACAGATGTCAAAGTCGATCGCGATCACATCTGGTGGCTGCATGAAGGCAACAGGGCCCTGCGCTCGGGCGACTGGAAAATTGTGGCCACCAAGGCCGGCGAATGGGAGCTTTTTAACCTGGCTGATGACCGCGCTGAGACGAAGAATCTGGCCGCCACCATGCCGGAAAAAGTCCGCGAAATGGCCGGGATTTGGACAAAACAACTCGATGCCTTCAAGACACTCGCCGCCAAGGATATTCCGGCCAAGGCCGCTCGAAAAAAGGCCAGAAAAGCAGAATAATTCAGGATCTTATTTACAGATCATTGATCCGCCTCATCCAAGGCTTGCAAGTTCGCAACTGAATTTGCAAGCCCGTTCGATCGGTGAATTTTAAATATTGTTCACATGTTGATTTTTAAAAATTTTGCTTGACTTCGCTATATTACGTATTTTAACTTATTTACGGCGTGGTCTTATCCAAAACCGTAATCATCTTCTGCTTTTCAACAGCGAGCCTCTCTCAAACATGAAAACCTTTTCCGGAATCAAGTCGATACTGAATTTGAAACAGGATCAAAAGAGCCGCAGGGAAGTTCATCGCAAAGCTCGCAAATTTCAGCAGGATTTAAGCTCCCAGCTTGAAGATCGCACGCTGCTGGCCATCAGCCCCGGCCAGCTTTATCAATCCGCCTTTTATACCGATGCCATGGGCAATCGGGTCGATATTACCGTCAGTGGCACAGTGGCCGACCCCACAACCCAGGGCTTCACCGTGGAACTGGCAGGCCTGGCAACCGACAATGCTGATGCCACCACGATCTCCCTCCAGGGACTTGGGAAATCCAACGGCCTGCAGATTGTCGTGACCCCCGTGGAACAGCCCAACGCCGGCCCGAATTTCAATAAGATCTATAGCTCAGGCTATACAAATGTCGGCTTTATCAAGACACCGAAGCTGGAAGATCTCCCGACCGTTCCGCCGATGACCGATCTTGGCGGCATTCAAATGAGCGCCGCGATTGTCAATTCCATCCAGCTTGATACGGTCTCGATCGGCAATATCACACTCGACCCCGGCCAGGCGCCCTACATAGACCGCATCAACACCACAAACAACCAGCAAAGCCTTGATTCGACGATGTATCAGTCCGTCACCGGGCTGATTCACATGGGCGGGATTAATGCAGCCAATATCGGCTCGCTGGTGATCAATGGGGCAATCAGCAACATCACCGGCAACCCCTACAGCACGGCAACGACGAACGACTTTCGTAGTGTGATTAATGTCTCCGGGCGAATTGAGAGCATCGTTGGCCTTCGCAGCAATATGGGTGCAGCGGTTTATGCCTCTTCCATCGGCTCGGTGCGTGTCGCTGCAATCAACGGCATTTTGAAGACGACCGACGCGGCCCGATCGTTTTATATCAATATGCCTGGCACATTCAACGGCTTTATCGACGTTGCCGGCCACCTTGATATCGGCTTCCCCATGTCGTCCGCCGCTTTGATCACCGGCACGATTATCTCCCATGGCGGCATTTCAGGCACGGTCAAGAGCGACCTGAACATTAATCTAACCTCGAAGACCGACCCAATCTACCTGCCTGGCGATTTTGTCGGCTCGCTCACCAATGAAAGTACAACCATCGGCATTGCTGATGTGAATGTCGATGGCATTGCCGGATTCCAGCTTTCGTCCAAAAGTCATATTGGCAAGCTCTATGCTGGTAGCTTCGATGGTGCATTTATCGCTGAGGCAGACGGCAATATCGGTGATGTCACAGCCAATTCCGGCGAGCTGGCCGGGCATTTCAAAGCGGGTGGCAATATCGGAGACATGGATGCCGTTGCCGCGCTCATGATGAATATCGTGGCCGGCGGCAATGTGGGAAATATCAAGTCGCTCACCGGGCTGATGGAGTCGGAGTCCATTCAAGCGGCCGGCAATATCGGTTCGATTTCCACATATCTGGGTATTAATCAGACGTCGTTTATCGCGGGCGGCGATTTCGGCCCGGTGAAGATCAATTTCGGTGATTTTGCCAACGCCTATGTTCGTGCGACAAACATCAAAGATATCAATGTGATTGACGGCTCGTTCGAGGCCTCGTCGTTTATCGCATCAAATGATATCGCCAATATAACCACATTTGGTTCTCTTCAGTCGTTTGGCATGGAAGATGTGAGCATTGTGGCCGGCCGCGACATCGGTCAGATCACTTCTTCCACCCATCAGGGTGAAGGCATGAGCCAGGTCAAGATTGACGCCGGCCGCCATATTGCGGGCATCACAGGCAAAACTTACGGCGAATTTGGCGATCGTACCGGCTCGGGCATGATTCAGACTCATATCGTGGCCGGTGGCAATATCGGCCCGGTGCTTGGCTATTCATCCGGCGGAACGGGTATGCAGAATTCTACGGTCGTGACCCGGCCCCACATGGCGGTTGACGGCACAATCGATCGCTCCGTTGGCAGCATCGCCTCAATCACCGGCGATGGCTGGGTTGACGGCCTGCTGGACGTGGTCGCCGTGGCCCACACCAGCATCGGTGCCATCACCGGCAGAGCCATTAATAACGGCAGCGTGGATCAAGCCGGCACCGGCTCTGGTATTTGTCGTGGGTCATACGACGCCAACTATGGTAGCATCGGCCAGATCATTGGCGAAGGTGCCGCCACCGCCGGCTGGGGCATTCAGGATACCCGATTCCAGTCAACCGATAAGACCGATGGCGGCATTCTGGGCATCACAGCTTCCGGCAATGCCAACGGCCTGGGTGCCATGAGCCTGACAAATGTTTATGCCGCGAAAATTGGCTCGATCGTCGCTGTGGTTCATGGCGGGCTTGATGGCATCGGCATTGACGGCGGCGAAATCAGAACCTACTGGGGTGAAATTGGTTCGATCTATGTCAACGTCAGGTCCATAAATGGCGTTGGCATTCAGGACACAATCATCCGCGCCTCAGGCGATATCGGCACAGGCAAAGGCTCGGCCGGGCAGGAGCTTGGCTTCAGCGTCACAGCGTTTAACAATTCAGCCTTCCTGCGGGCCGATGTTCAGTCCCGTGGCAATTTCGGCCCGATTTATGCCGAATCAACCAAGTTCGGCAATGCCATTGACCAATCAACGTTCGCTGCCCCAGGCCGCACCTTCTTTTTGCCTGACGACCAGGGCGAAGATCCTTACGGTCGATTCAGCACCATTACCGCCATCGCAGCCGGTTCGGCAGCAACCGACAGCGCCATTTCAGGCTCCACATTCACCGCCATTGGCAACATCGAAAAAATCACCGCCCGATCTCGCGGCGGTTATGGCATCACTGGCTCAACATTCACCGCCGATTCCGACGGCAACTACGACCCCACTTCAACCATCCCGCAGGAGCGCCGGGGCGATATCGCGGGCATTGAAGTGGAAGTGGGCGGGCGTAATCTCCTCTCCTCTACAGGTATCGATACTTCCACCTTCACCGCCGCCAATATCGGCGATATCAAGGTGGACGTGACGACTGTCGAAGGTGGCGATGCGATCTTCGGTTCCACCTTCACGGCCAAAACCTCCGTTTACGACGGTAAGGGGAATTTCAATAACACCGGCTCGATCGGCAATATCACCGTCACGAATGCCTCTGATCAGCCCACAACCGGCGATGGTATCACCGAAAGCACATTCAATGCAGGCCCGGCCGGCAAGGGCATCGGCAATATCACCGTCACATGTCGAAGTGGTGCGGGGATCAGCGCTTCATCTTTTGATGCTTCGTTCCTGGCACGCGACGTTGATCAGGACCTTTACACCTCAAAAATCGGCAATATCACCATCAACACCGGCCGAAATCTTGAGTTTACACTCAATCCTTCGGGCATCGCCACTTCCCGTTTCACGGCAGCGGCCGGTATCACCGGCTCGGTCTTCATCGCCGATTTCGACTGGACATTCAATAACAACGTGATTGGCAACATGGGCAATATCACCGTGCGAGTGCCAGGCCGATTCGGCAGCGGCGTTTTGGCCAGTGCTTTTGAGGCTTCGAATATCGGGAATATCTATGTGAGCCTGGCCGATTTGGCCAAGGAAGGGATTAACGGCATCGGCCTTTCAACCTTCAACGCCTGGAAAGGCTCCATCGGCAATATTACGGTGATTCATTCCCAGACGGGTACTCTCTATAACTTCGGCCTGGGCTATGCCATTCTGACATCCGTCTTCACCGCACAAACCTCCATTGGTGCCATCACGATTAAGGGCCGCACGCTGGGCGCTGTCTTTATCGTGAATGGCCAGATCGTGCAGCCGGCTTCCTTCAAGTCGGCCTCGATCAAGGCAGCCAGCACACCCGCCCCCGGTTCAATCGGCCCAGTGAATGTCATTTCAGAAGGCAATACCGACCTGAAATTCCAGACCAATGGGGCTGTGGGCAATATTGTGATCAGCCAAGTACCGGCCACAGCCAGCATTAAGCTGAATATCACAGCCGCTGCCGGCGGAATCGTACAGATGTCGGCCAATCCCGGCGAATTGCCTGCCCTGAATCTGACCACATCTCAAACCGTCATGGGCGATATTTCCGCACCCGGCGACCTGAACCTGACGGCCAATTCCCTGCAATCGGCCGGCAATATCACCGCCGGCGGCAAAGCCACCATCAAGGCCGCCGCGCTGGCCACTGCGGGTAATCTGAATGTCGCAGGCAGCCTGAATATTGGCAATGGCCTGCCTGCCCTGAGCCAAATCGGCAGCTTCAAGGCCGGCTCGCTGGCAGCCATCTCCAAGAGCCTTTGGATCGGCTCTAAATCGATCAAGGGCTCGGTCATCGGTCCGATTGAAATTGGCTCAATCGCCAAGGGCAAGGGCCTTTATCAGTTTGCCTTCAGCCAGTTCACCGGCACGCCCAATGCCGTGATCGGCGGCAAATCGGGTAATGCCAAAACGGGCGCAGGCCTGAGCCTCAACGGCGCCAAACTGATTCTGACTCCGGGCCTGACTGCGACAAGCGTCAGCAAAACGACTGTCAAATCAGCCGTTAAAGCCAAATAATAACTTCCGTGCCGGGCTGGGAAACCTTTTCCCGCCCGGCTTCTCTTCTCTTTCACACAAAACAGGAGCGGAAGTGCCATGAACCAGAATCGCAAACGAAAAAACTTGATCATCAGCCCCTTCGCTGAAAATCTCGAAGAGCGGCAACTGCTGGCCATCAGCCCCGGTCAGAATATTGTCGGACCAGCCTATTCCGGCCTGGCTTCCAAGCCTGTCACACAATTTCCGCCCATTCTGGCAACGGTGTCCGTCGCTCAATTGGGCGACCCCAGACTTGACTACTACAACACACTCGTCGCGGGCCAGCGTGCCTATGGCTCTGATTTCACCCAGCCGGGAGAGATACTCACAACACCCATTTTCGTGCAGGGCGACCGCATTCCGCTCGGCTCTACTTTGCAATTGCAGGTGCTCACCGGCCTGACCTACTGGAATGGCCGCAGCCGTCCAAATTTCACCCCCGTTAATAATAATATCGAGCTCAATCTCAAAGGCTCAGGCCAGATTGTTAACATCGGTGCCAATACCGACAAACCATTCAATCCCTACAACCAGTACATCCGTCTGCCCCTGAATATTGGCGTCTCTGGCGGAGAGCCAATCAATCGCACAATCGAAGCCGCCCTCGGCTACAACGGCATCTTTGGCAATGTTGCGTCCAGCCGAAATGTCCCGGCCGGCTTCTATGCCTTCACCGCCCTCTGGTCTGATGTCAATGCCACCGGCGTGCGCGATTCCGACCCCGTTACTTTCGTATTTCGTGTCGGTGACATGTCAGACACCGCCATGAACGCCGCTCTGGCCTCTTTCTCCGATCCGGCCACCCGCCCGGTGGCCGCCGTGAGCCTTGTGCCGCAGATCGTTGAGCCCGAATTCCGTGGCAATACATTCCTTCGGCTCAATGTGCAATTCTCAGACTCCATCTCCGTCTTTGGCAGCGCGCCCCGGCTCCCCATCACCATCAATGGCATCAATCGCTGGGCCACACTTGAACGAAACACACCCAAAACCAATACCCGATATTTGTCGTTTGTCTATACACCAACTGTCAGTGAACGATCTGCCACAGATATCAAAATCGGCACCTCCCTTGATATCAGCCGGGGCAGCTCGCTCATCAGCATTGGCCGCACCAGCGCCATCCCCAGCCTCCCCACAATATCTGTCAGTAAAATTTCCGTCGGCCCCATTCTTGATTATCAAACCATCAGCGGCGATATCACAAAAAATACCACCCTTAAGGCCGGCACCCGCTATATCATTGATGGCGAAGTGCATGTCACCAAAAATGTCACGCTGACCATCGAAGATGGCGTCAAAATCGGCATCCGCAACGGCCGACGCCCCATCATGAATCTGCTTGATACCTCGGCCCTCGTCTTTGACAGCGGCTCCCGCCTACTCGTCGGCACCGCCACCCGCCCCGGCACTGCCTATTTCAGCGCGGTTGATCTCAATAACCGCGAAGTGCCCTATGCCGATAACGGCGGCGTCTTCTTCTGCGGCACTTATCGAGATGGCTCGTCAGATGGCATCTCCGTCGATCTCTCCAAAACCCGTGGCCTCAAAAGCTCGTTTAAAGCCGCCGGGCTCGTTTTCTCCTACTGCGGCCGAACTGACCCCCGTGGCCGAACTGGCGACCGCTTCGGCGGCGACGACATCGACGCCATCTCCATCATCGGCACTGGGCCCACCGAATGGCGAATTGACTCCATCGAAAGCCGCTTCTCCGGCGACGATGGCTTTAATGTTTACGATTCCAGCTTCTCTTTGAAAAGCCTGGTCATCGCCGCGCCTATCGAAGATGGCTTCAACGTCACCAGCAGCAATGTCACCATTACTGATAATCTCAGCATCGAAATGACCCTCAGCCCAGCCAACGATCGCGAACTTTTTGACCTCGAAGCCGACGACGGCCGCGCCACCGTCATCATCAAACAACGGGCCTATGTCAACCTTCAGGGCTTCTTCGGCGGCCAGTACGACGAAGTGACCCTCACCTCACCCGACCTCCCGCCCATCCCCAGAACACGCAAGTTCTATACATACAACGACTATCTCAATCGCGGCCCCGCCCGCTTCTGGACACGCGTTGATTAAGCCTCCGCTTAACCCACAACACAGCTCCCATTCCCAATCAAAAAAGGCACGCCCACCCGGCGTGCCCTTTTCATTATCCCGCTCATTCTGACAAACGCCAAAGCTTACTTCGTCCCCTTCTGCTTCACAATCGGCGACTTGATATCATCCACGCCCGGCTTTGGCTTATAGGCCCGCATAATGCGGAAACCGACGAATGTCGCGTCGGTGTGCCACCAGATCGACTGCGGCCGCTGCGGGTCCTGCACCGACCACTCTTTGTCAGACCCCCTCCGCGCCGCTGATCTCAAAGCCTCCGGGTCATCATCCCACGACCCGCCCTTGGCCACATACGAATATTCCTTCGTGTCCGGCATCAGAAACGGGTTTTCGCTCACCTTGTCGGCAGGCAGCTTGGCAAAGGCATCCGCCTCATAATGATCCATCACCCATTCCGCCACATTGCCGTGCATGTCATAAAGCCCAAATGGGTTCGGCTTCTTCTTGCCCACCACCTGCGGCTTCTCGGCATTCTCCACATACCAGCCATATTCGCCCAGCTTCGATGCGTCATCGCCAAATGAATAGGCCGTCGCCGTGCCGCCCCGGGCCGCCCATTCCCATTCCGCTTCCGTCGGCAGGCGGTAAGCCTTGCCCAGCAGCGTGCCCAGCCATCGCGTGCATTCCATCGCCGAATGGTGCGTCATGCAAATCGCCGGCTGGTTGTCGTGGCCCATGCCAAATGTCATGTCCGCATAGGGCGGCGTGGGCCGGGTCACCGCATCAGCCGCTTTCGCTGCCGCAGGCTGCTTCTCCAGGTCCACCCCCTCCGTCTTCTTCCGCTTGATATCAAGCGCAAACGAATAGGTGTCATAAATATCCCAGATCAGCTCATATTTCGACATCCAGAACGGCTCAACCCGCACGGCCCGCTGCGGCCCTTCGTCCTTGTTCCGCCCCTTCTCCGATTCCGGCGAACCGATCCAGTAAGTCCCGCCCGGAATTGGTATCATTTCAATCGTCAGCTTCGTGCCGGGAATCGTCTCGGTATAAGGCTTCATGTCGGCCGGCAACGGGTCAACCACCAGCTTGGCTGGCGCAGGCAATGCCTGTGCTCCTGCCCGCCCGATACCGCCAGCCACCGCCACCACGGCCAGAAGCCGCACCAGCACCGCCTTCACACTACGATTTGGGCCCGCATGGCCCGGATATGGTCTGATCATGAATAATATCTCGTCGTCAGCAGGGGCAAGTCGTTTGTGCCAGTCAGCCCGCATGGGCCAGTTTCTGGTTCTCATTCTGGGGCTGCTGGTCGTTTCGCAACCGGCAATCGCGAGGGCAGGGCAGGCCGCCGGCATGGCCGACACCTCCGCGTCAAATCCACCGGCCAATGCGCCCCAGCGGTTTGAATTCACCGAAACCCACATGGGCAGCCCGGTTCATATCATTTTATACACCAAAGACGCCCCCGACGCAAAGGCCGCCGCCACCGCCGCCTATGCCCGCATGGCCCGGCTCGACCTCACTTTCTCCGACTATAACCCCGAAAGTGAGCTCATGAAGCTTGTCGATCACTTCGCTACCGAAAAAAAGCCGCCCCTTGCCGTCAGCCCCGACCTCTTCGCCATCCTCCAGCGCTCGGAAGCCATCTCCAAAGCCACCAGCGGCGCCTTTGACATCACCGCCGCACCCGTCATCCGCCTCTGGCGACGCGCCCGCCGCGACCGCAAAATGCCCTCCGCCGAATTGATTCAGGAAGCCCTTACAAAGGTCGATTATCGCCGCGTTCAGCTCTTTGCCGAAGGCCGCCGTGTTCAGCTTGAACCCGGCACCCGTCTTGACCTCGGCGGAATCGCCAAAGGCTATGCCGCCGTGGCCATGCTTCAATCGCTTGCCGACCACGGCATCCGTCAGGCTTTGGTCAGCGTAGCGGGCGACATCGCCGCAGGCGACGCCCCACCAGGCCAGGCCGGATGGCGGGTAGATGTAGCAGGCCTGCGGCCGGGCAGGGATCAATCGCCGGCGACCCTTGAAATTTCCCGTTCGGCGATTTCAACCAGTGGCGATGCCGAGCGTTATGTCGAAATTGACGGCCGCCGCTACAGCCACATTGTTGACGTCAAAACCGGCCTGGGGCTGGTTCGGCGGGCATCGGTCACGGTTGTCTCAGGGCTCGATGAATCGGCCGACGCCTACGCCACCGCCCTCTTTCTGCTGGGCGTCAAAGGCACCACCCTGCTGGACGCCATCTCCCCGCCCCCACCACTTTCCGTCTTCTGGCAGGAAGAACTCCCGACAGGTGAAAAAATCGAAAAACGCTCAGGGGTGTTTAAATCGATCAAATAAGTTATAGTGTTGTCAGACTTGAATTTCTGACGGATAACAATGCAATGCTCAAGCGACATTTTTACGCAGACAAAATTACTGATTTCAAATTGAAAAATCAAAATGAAATTCTTGGCGAATTGGCTTCTTCCAATGGATTCGCACTCGAACCAACACAACGCTTGGCTTGGGAAAATCAAATATCCATCTTATACGACCTTTTTGAGAAAATTGATGTTGATGGTCATCTATTCTTTGAATATTCCATCCCCCGCCTTGGCAGCCGAATCGATGTATTATTAATCATTAAACACGTTTTGTTCGTTCTTGAATTTAAAATCGGTGAAACACATTATCCAGCTCATGCCATCGATCAAGTTTGGGATTATGCTCTTGATTTAAAGAACTTTCATGAAACAACTCACCACTGCATTGTCGCCCCCATACTAATATCCACAAAAGCCAAGAATCACGACCTCAATAAAAATATATTTTTGCGCGATGATCAACTTTTTGATCCGATTTGCTCAAATATTCAATCCTTGCCGGAAATCATGAAGAAAGTCTTAATTGCATCGAGCGGAAATCAAATTCATTCTGAAACTTGGGCAGCGGGCAGATATCGACCAACGCCCACAATTATCGAAGCCGCAATGGCTCTTTACAGCGGCCATTCTGTCGAAGAAATCGCCAAAAGTGACGCCGGTGATAAAAACCTCTCTCAAACTTCAAATTCCATTTCAAATATTATTCACTCAGCAAAATCATTAGGTAATAAAGCGATCTGTTTTGTGACAGGTGTACCAGGGGCAGGCAAAACATTAGTCGGCCTTGACATTGCCGTTAAACATATCGACAAAAAAGACGAGCTCTACAGCGTATATCTTTCTGGCAATGGCCCACTTGTTAATATTCTTCACGAAGCTTTGGCGAGAGATAAAATCCGTCGATCGCAGACAATGGGCCAGCGCGTGAAAAAGAAAAGTGCGATGAGCGAAGTAAAAATGTTCATTCAAAATGTGCATCATTTTCGCGATGATTGTTTACAAGACGATTCCAATCCGCCGATTGAGCACGTTGCCATTTTTGACGAGGCCCAACGGGCTTGGAATAAGAAACAGACCAGCGATTTTATGATTCGCAAAAAAGGCGTTTCAAATTTCAAATATTCAGAGCCAGAATTTCTCATTTCTTGCCTTGATCGCCATCACGATTGGGCTGTGATCGTTTGTCTTGTAGGTGGCGGACAAGAAATCAATACGGGCGAAGGGGGAATTAGTGAATGGATTCGTGCCGTGATCGACTCATTTCCTGACTGGCATATTTATATTTCGCCGCAACTAAGTGACTCAGAATATGGTGCAGGCCAGATCGTTTCAGAGCTTGATCAGTTTTCAAAAAAAGAATTTATCAATGATTTGCATTTAAATGTCTCTATGCGATCATTTCGGGCTGAGAATGTTTCACTACTTGTAAAATCAATACTCGACCTCGATCTGACAACCGCAAAATCCATTTATGGCGACCTCTCTGAAAAATACCCAATTATGCTCACAAGAAATCTGAAAAATGCGAAAAGATGGCTAAAAAACAAAGCCCGGGGCTCTGAGCGATATGGCCTGATAGCATCATCAAAAGCCCAACGACTCAAGCCTCATGCCATTGACATTCGCGTAAAAACAAATCCGGTTCATTGGTTTCTGAACGATAAAAACGATGTTCGCTCCTCATTTTTCCTTGAAGATGTGGCTACAGAATTCGATGTGCAGGGCCTTGAACTCGACTGGACTTGCGTGACTTGGGATGGCGATTTTCGCCGATCATCAATAGGCTGGAGCCACTTTTCATTTAAGGGCGATAAATGGCAGCGTATTAATACCATTGAAATGCAGCAATATCAGCTTAATGCCTATCGCGTATTATTAACTCGAGCACGCCAAGGCATGGTTCTATTTGTGCCTGAGGGTGATCCGGAAGATCATACGCGAAAATCTGAATTTTATGACCCAACCTATGAATATTTGGCAGATATCGGTTTTACGATTATTTAAAGATCGACGTAATCAATACCATTTCAATTTGAATAGAACGAGCCAAAAGCGTCTGCAACGGCCATTATTTTGTTTTTGACATAGGGCACGAATTTTCTTGCCATTTTATTAAATATTATCATTTTGCTGATAACACGTTTTATGATGCAAAATCCCGAATCCATAGCACGTTAAAACGTTCCCTACTTTTGTAACAGAATGTTCCAACAGGGCGTCACATACCAGCCAGGGGTGAAACACCTGGGAAACATCTTTATCTCATCTTCGTGGCTCGGTGCCTCCGTGAGAGATCAACCATCTAATACCCATGGCTCATCACACAAACTTCAGGCTTGTTCATCAACCACTCCCGCATATACGTCCATCCCAAAAATATTTTCGAATAAAATTCTTAATATAG
>JBILGL010000398.1:0-4619 GCA_044351075.1 Isosphaeraceae bacterium
AAACTGACGGAGTATTTTTTCGGATGGATTTTTGGGGATATCAGACCATTGCATTTGATTGAAATCCTGAGGCGATGATTCGAATTAGTCGAGTTCAAACTGGCCGAGATACTGTTCTCGGGCCTTCTGGGCCTTTTCGAGTGATTCTGGGCCAAGACGATCTTTTCGGATAATGCAATCCTCAAGAACGAGTGCATCCATTTCGGTGGAAAGGAAGCATCGGATAGCTTCTTCCGGACGACAGACAATCGGTTCGCCCCGCACATTAAAACTTGTATTCACCAGCACAGGGCAACCCGTTCGTTGATAAAACGCTGACAGGAGACCATGCACAAACGGGTTTCGATCACGATCAATCGTTTGCAGCCTGGCGGAAAAATCGACATGTGTAACAGCAGGAATGGAAGATCGGACGATATTCACTCGCCGACGCAAGTCGGGGTCGTCGGTCATCGATTTCATTTCATTTTGATCGAGCTTTGTGCGATGCTGCTCCAGCACGGGGGCAACGATCAGCATATAAGGGCTTTCCTGATTGGGACCGATGTCAAACCACTCGTGTGCATGCTCGTGCATGACAATCGGTGCAAACGGGCGAAAGCTTTCACGGAATTTAATTTTCAGATTCATATTCGCCTGCATTTTGGCAGAACGCGGATCGCCAATGATTGAGCGAGAGCCAAGGGCCCTGGGGCCAAATTCCATACGGCCCTGAAATAGACCAATAATCTTTTCCTGCTGGAGCAGATCGCAGATCTGAGAATAAAGTTCGCTCTGATTATTGAATTGTTCAAATGGAATATTTTCTGCGTTCAGCGCGCTGATAATTTCATTTGTATTAAAGCGTGGGCCAAGGAATGAGCCACTTTGAAAGTCGCGATTTGATACCACATGCCTTGGGTGATCGAGGAGTTGATACCAGACGAAAAGGGCAGAGCCGAGTGCACCGCCGGCATCACCAGCGGCAGGCTGAATCCAGACAGAATCAAATGGGCCATCTCGTAATATTTTGCCATTGGCAACGCAATTTAAAGCGACACCACCGGCAAGAACGAGATTTTTCATTCCCGTTTTCTCATGCGCATGATTCGCCTGCAGCATCATGATTTTTTCCGTGGCTGCCTGAATACTGGCTGCCATGTCGCAATGAAACTGCTCGATCTGTGTTTCAGATTTACGCGGAGGGCGGCCAAAAAGTGAATGAAATTTTGGGCCCGTCATCGTCAGACCAGCGGCATAATTGAAATATGATTGATCCATCCAGAAGCTGCCATCTGGCTTGAGATCAATCAGTTTTTCAAAAATAGCATCGGTATATTTTGGAATTCCGTATGGGGCCAGGCCCATCAGTTTATATTCGCCAGAATTGACTTTAAATCCACAATAATATGTGAAAGCAGAATATAACAGGCCAAGCGAATGAGGGAATTGCAATTGTTCAACGAGTGTAATTTTATTTCCCCGGCCTGTTCCGAGGGTGGTCGTGGACCATTCGCCGACGCCATCAAGCGTCAGTATTGCCGCTTCATCAAAGGGGCTGGCGAAAAATGCGCTGGCAGCATGGCTTTCATGATGATCAAGAAAAACGAGTGGTTTTTTAAGATCTGTTCGCCCCAATCCTGTTTTAATGGCTTTTCGCGTATGGATTTTATCTTTTAACCAAAGCGGAATGGCCATGGCAAAACTTTTGAAACCGGCTGGAGCATAAGCCAGATAGCTTTCAAGCAATCGTTCGAATTTTACAAGCGGTTTATCATAAAATGCAATATAATCAACATCATCAATTGAAATGCCGGCTTCCCTCAGGCAATAATCAACCGCCAACGATGGAAAGCCGGGATCATGTTTCTTGCGAGAAAAGCGTTCTTCCTGCGCAGCGGCGACAATCCTGCCATCGACCACAAGGGCGGCTGCACTGTCGTGATAAAAGGCTGATAGCCCCAGAATTGCCGTCATTTTGATATGACTCTCTTAAAAGATTTTTTTCATCTGCTTTTAATTGATATCCCGGCCAATTTTGAGGATATCTTTTAAATAGCTCCCGTAAGAGTTTGGATAACCGTTTGCCAGCGATTCCAGTTGGGAATCATTAATGAAATTCATGCGCCAGGCGATCTCTTCAGGGCATGCAATTTTAAGGCCCTGGCGGGATTCAACTGTTTCGACAAAATTTGCAGCCTGTATCAGGCTTTCGGGAGTGCCGGTATCGAGCCAGGCGAAGCCACGAGTGAATTTTTCAACATGAAGCTGATTTTTTTCCAGATAAATACGATTGACATCCGTAATTTCATATTCGCCGCGCGGCGATGGCTTTAAATCGGCTGCGATATCAAGCACTTGATTATCATAGAAATAAAGGCCCGTCACGGCATAATGGCTTTCGGGCTGAGCGGGTTTTTCGACGATTTTCGTGGCCCTGCCGGCTTCATCAAAACTGACGACACCGTATCGCTGCGGATCTTTGACAGGGTAGGCAAAAACGGTGGCTCCATTGGTGTGGCTTGTCGCACGCCGGAGCATCGGCTGAAAGCCCTGACCGTAAAAAATGTTATCGCCCAGCACGAGTGCGGAAGGTGCATTACCGACAAAATTGCGGCCAAGCGTGAAAGCTTGTGCCAGCCCACCAGGGTTGGGCTGAATGCAATACTGAAATGACATTCCCCACTGCGAGCCATCGCCAAGCAGTCGTTCAAAACCACCGATATCGATCGGAGTGCTGATCACCAGCACGTCGCGAATCCCGGCCATCATCAGGATGGAGAGCGGGTAATAAATCATTGGCTTGTCGTAGATGGGCAGCATCTGTTTGGAAACGGCTTTTGTAATAGGATAAAGCCGAGTGCCGCTGCCACCAGCCAGAATAATGCCACGATAGCCGGAAGGATTGATGCTCGCCGTGTCGGACATGTGTTGACAGACTCCCTGTTCGTCTCTGATTTTTCTGGCCCGAGCCGCGAAAACCAGTCATCCCTGTTACCTGATTACCCTATCTTAACGAATCATTTTTGCCAATAGAGATTTGAATGAAATTCATACCGATTGATATTTTTGAGCTGAAAAGCGACCATTATTTAGCTGATTTTTTGCTTTTGGCGTATGAAATTCTTATCAGACTCTTTTGACTTTCGACATTGCCAGATTTAGAAATTTCCTGTAAATGATGGGAGGTGAAAAGTGAAATCGTCAGGGAATCGAACTGTTTTGAAGATGTGTAACGACATTTTTCAATGCCAAATAGACCAGTGACGAGGTTGAGAAACAATGACGCGAGAATGGCTGATTCATCAGGCGCATCTGGCAAAGCCGAGGCTCTGCGTGATTTTGCCGGTTCATAATGAACAGGCCAATTTACCGCTGCTATATCGGCGATTGACAGATGTCATGACGGCATGCGCGTCGGACTGGCATCTGATTTTTGTGGACGATGGCAGCCGTGATGGTAGCCCTGAATGGCTGGCGGTGGCAGCCCAGGTTGATAGCCGGGTGAGTGTAATGACACTGAGCCGGAATTTCGGGCATCAGGCGGCGGTGACTGTTGGCCTCAACCTGCTGGATAATTGTCAGGATTACGATGCAGCGATTGTGATGGATGCTGATTTGCAGGATCCACCCGAATTGATCCCACAATTAACCCGTCTTTGGCAGCAGGGCTTTGAAATTGTTCATGCCGTGCGGTGTAATCGGCAGGAAAACGGCCTGAAGCGTGCTTCCTATTGGGCCTTTTACCGAATTTACCGGGCACTTGCCGAAGTCGAAGTGCCGCTGGATTCAGGCGACTTCAGCCTGATCGGTGCCAATGCGGTGCGTGCCATTAACAGTCTGCCGGAACGGAATCGATTTCATCGGGGGCTGCGTGCCTTTGTTGGATTTCGGCAGACAACGCTGCCGTATGAACGGCCATCGCGACACGCAGGAAATAGTAAATATACATTGATGCGTTTAATGATGCTGGCTCTGGATGGGCTGGTGAGTTTTTCATCGTTGCCGCTGCGAATGGTCAGCCTGATGGGTATTTTTACGCTTGTCGCTTCATTTTTACTGATCAGTTGGGTGCTGGTTGATGCACTACTGGGGCACACAGCGCCGAGGGGCTGGGCCAGTCTGGCGGGAATTGTGCTTTTCATTGGGTCGGTGCAGATGATTGCGCTGGGGATTATTGGGGAATATCTGCGACAGATTTTTCTGGAAACCAAAAGGCGGCCGGCGGCGATTGTGGCATCGATTCAGGGTCGATGGATGCAGCAGGGAGATTCAGCGGATCATTATGCCGGCTTTTATGGAAAGAATAGTCATTTTCAGGGGCATGATGCGGAAAAAATGCAATCAGGGATGAACGTCGGGCGATGATCACAATCTGGTCGCGGCCATCGATTGAATCGGCTGAAAATCATATGCCGCAGGAGATGCTGACGAAGCTGGGCGGGCATATTGCCATTCATCCATGGTGGCAGGCGAGGGCGCGGCTGGTTTCGAAATTGATTTCAATTCATTTACCGAGTGGCTCAAAACGAATTCTGGATGTAGGCTGTGGCTGGGGAGTGACTTTAAAGCATCTGGAAAAACAGGGGCATAACGTTTGGGGGCTTGATGTCGGCCTTGAATCGCTGCAATTGCTTGAC
>JBILGL010000036.1:0-14781 GCA_044351075.1 Isosphaeraceae bacterium
AATCAGGCTCGCTCGATTCTCCATGATTTTCCGACCCAGCCCAGCCTTTCCGTCCAATTTATGATTGTTATTCTTTTGGTCCACATCATGTTCAACAGCCAGCAGCAGATGCGGCTCTGCCCTCAGCTTGATTTTGATATTCGTCGGCCGTGCATGCTTCAGCGCATTATGAACAGCCTCTCGGATGATCAGATACAGCTGGCTCGCCGTGAAATTATCGAGCTGGCCGGGCTTTGACTCCACAATTAGTTCAATCGCAGTGCGGCTCCAGCCACTGGCCTGACGTGTCAGCTCTTCCAGTGCATGAAAAAAGCCGTCGCCCGTGATCTGTGCAGGCAACTGGCCCATCATCAATCGCCTGACGTCAAAATTGCAGCGTTTCAGCCCTTCATTCATGCGTATAATTAATTCGTGAATTTCATCATCCAGCCTGGATGACATTTCATAGAGCGTTTCTCCATAAATCATCAGTGAAGTCAATTCCTGGCAGACGGTATCGTGCAGATCCTCGCTGATTCGCTGCTGTGATTTGTCGGCAATCTCAAGCACTTCCTGCTCAAGCTCGCGCTGGCGGGTGATATCCTCACCGGCGATAAAAATACCGCCGATCTTCCCTTGCGCGTCATACCACGGCCCGATCGAATAGTTGACAACCAGTTTACTGCCGTCTGGCCGCTCCCATGTATTATTTCTGCCTGAGTAAAATTCTCCTGCGAGTGCTACTTCGTATCCATTTTTGAAGTGGTCAGGCAAGTCGGGGAACCAATCCAGATGGTTTTTTCCGACCACATTCAGCCCATCCGGATTCCATTTTGATTCCCACGGACCACTCACGGCAACATAATTCAAATTCCTATCCAGAAGGGCCATTCTAACGGGCGAATCACGCACCATGGCCAGCAATTGCGATTGATGTAATTGCAAGGTGATTTCAGCCACTTTCTGGGAGGTAACGTCAACAAAGCAGCCGAGCAGGCGAGCAGGTTTGCCATTGAAATCAACTTCCGTTGAACATCGCAGGCGAATCCATCGATAGGAAGCATCGCGATGACGCAGGCGAAAGGTGGTATCGATTGGATGTTTATCGCCAGACTTCGACCGTTCAAGCAATCGAGAGAATGCTTCAACATCTTCGGGATGCATTGATTCCAGCAGTTTTTCAATTGTTTGTGGCATTTCGGCCACTGAATCATCACGGCCGACAATATAGTCGTCATAAAAATGTAATCGACTGGTGGCAAGATCAAGATTCCAAAGACCAATCCGCCCATCATCAATCGGCAAACCATGGCCGTTTTTTTCAGGATCAAAATTTCTGGCTGACTTCTTCCCATCAGTCAACGGGAAACGAATACCTGCCAGCTTTTGTGGCTGATTGAATTCGTCATAAACGATTGCACCTTTTGCAAAATACCAGCCGTAGGAATTATTTTTATGGCGCAGGCGATATTCCGCCTGAAAACTTGCCATGGGGTTTTGCAGGTATTTTTCAATTGTTGTTTTAACTGACTCAACATCCTCAGGATGAATCAGGCTCAAATATTTTTCGAATGAATCAATCTCGGCTTCATTTTCAAAATTGCTTGCTTCGGGCTGAGCCGCTGTGAATGAAAGTTTTCCGGTTTTAAAGTCTCTTTCCCAGAAAGTGAGCATCTGAATATTGATCGAATCGGGCAACACTTTTGAGTTAATTTCATCACCATTAAATTGCAATCGATTTTCTGCTGCATTTGAAATGGCAAACGCAGCCAGCCTTGCCATCGCCTTGAAAAATTCTTTCTCAGCCGCTTTGAGCCTGACAACACCTTCCCGGCCGAATGTTCCTGTCCCGATCAGACAAAACCGACCCCTGATTTCAACCGGCATGTGTATGATGGTTCGATTTTCGAGAATCCGAACAATTTCCGGATTAATGCGATCATCAGTGAGAGCATCATCGACAACAAACAGGTCTTGGGCCTGCCGCAACTCTTCCAGATATCGATCGCCACTGATCACCAGATGATAGCCGGCGACCGGACGATTGTTGCCAGACAAAGCGTCTGCAAGAATATCCAGCCGTTTGCCATCGATTGACAGACCATACAGCCAGGCATGACGAAACCCGATCGTCGCCACAAGCTCATCACGCAGCAGCGATATGATCTCGTTCACAGGAAGCCCGTGTGCTGACTTCTCCAGAAAACGATAAATCGATTGTTGAAAGAGTGGCTGCCTTGAATGGTTAGAATTTGCCACAAAAAGATCCTCAATATTCCGATCGAATTGTGCATGCAATTATTCGGTGATGTCGTTAAGAGTCAGGAACGACCCGATTACGCGATTCCTGAATCAGTCATCATTCACCTTCTATCGGTTTTTTTCGAGTATTTGGGCGGATTAATTCTTCAGATGCAAGAAATTAAGCTATTTTGAAAAATTATCAAGGAAATGTTTTTCAGCCTTGAGAAAAGATTCGCCGGCCGATCACTGGAAACCCTTACAATTGATACTTTATTCTTAATGCAAAACGGCCTTTGAAAACCGAGAGATCAGAAGCATGGGGCCGCTAAACCATGACAAAAAATGCATAAAATCATTTAATACGTGACAAGTCTGTCGTATGATATACGACACAGGTTAAAGACTCATACAATTATAACTCGATGATGCTTGCTGACCCGGCGCGATTATTGCAATTAAAAGAATCAGGCCGCAATGGAGTAAGAGCGGCCTGAAATTGCTAAAACTGGTCAGGCGATTGTCTTCAAGCGCTTGTCGAGAGTCCGGCAACAGCCACATGGCCATTATGCGAAGCTGCTGCGGCATCATCATTAAGCCAACCTTGCCGCACTGCATATTTCAGCAGCTCAACGCGAGAACGCAGGCCCAGCTTGGCGAAGGATCGCCGTTTATATGTATCGATTGTTTTGATTGAAAGGCCTGTTGCCCGGCCAATCTCTTTCATAATGTAGCCTCTGGCCAGCAAACGGAGTATTTCGTATTCACGTTGGCTGAGTGCTTTTACAGGATTATGCTCTCTTCCCTTGCCGTTAGGCGTCATGTAACTACCAAAAACCGCCGATATCAGCGAGGCATTAAGATAGACCTGTCCGCCTGCCACAAATCGAATGGCATCAATAATTTGGCTACCACCAGCTTTTTTCTGAATATAACCATCGGCACCAGCCGCAATGGTGCCCTGAATCTGCTCGACGACATCAAACAGGCTCATTGCAATTATGCGAATTAAAGGCTTCTGCGATTTGAGCAAACGGATTGATTCAATCGCCTCAGTTTCATTATTGCCAATATCAAGCAAAACGATGTCAACCGGTGTTCGTTCCAGTAAACCAATCGCATCCCGGCCGCTGGGGCATTCACCGGCAACCATCATGTCAGGCTGGCCGGCAATGAGGTTAACAAGACCCGCACAGATCAGAGGATAATCGTCCACGATGAGAATCCGAAGCATAGTAATATCCATCTCTTCCTTATAACGATGTGGTAGAAATCCTGGTCGAGCAGATGTGAATCTGGGACAAGCAGGCAAAATAGTCTGTCCGTAAATCAATAGTAGATTACAAAATGAAGTTACGACAGTGGTATTCCTGATAAAACGGGAGATTCACGAATACATGGCAGGCTTGTCAGCCCGAATGCGACAGAGCAACAAATTAAGATTACAGCCTTTTTTCAAAATTATTTTTGAGAATATTTGAAAATCTGACGGAGCATTTACTACGCATAAGGGATAATTTTTGGATAATATCCCTGCCTTTTAGGGATAGCTTCTATCAGTTTTTCAATTTCCTTTCTTTAATGACAAACTCCACGGCTTTCAGGTAAATTAACTCCGTTACCGATTGTCAGAAAATTGGCACGCGAGGGATCTGCTGAAGCATGGCTCCACGAATATTGATGGCAACCTCGTTCCCAATTCCCGGGGAATTTGACGGCACGGCCATGCTGCCCATTAAAATTGTGCGAGAGCTTCGCAAAATCGGAGTCGAAGTCGTGCTGGCGCACCTCTCGGCCCGGCCACCGGGTAGCCTCTCGATTCGTCGCACTGAATTTGAAGGCATTCCCTCTTACACCCTTCCCCCAGCCCGCTGGATTGGTGGCCTCAAAACCATCTGGAACCGCCACCACTGCAACCTTGTTCATGCCCAGCATTATGGCGGGGCAACACGAAGTCTTGCCGCCTGCCTGCTTTTTGACTGGCCGATGGTTTATGAAATTCATTCGCTGCTGGGCGATGAGGTGGAACGCGACCGGCTGGGCCGGGGCCTGAAATTCAGGGCTACTCGCTTTATGGAACAGGCCGCCTGCAACCATGCCGCCGAAGTGATTGTGCTGGGCGAGCCGGTAGGTGAAGTCTGCCGCACGGAAAAGGGTATTCCCGCCGACCGCATACATACGATTTATCCAGGCATTGACATGTCTGAATATGATCATGCGTTTTCGCCCTACCCTGTTCCCGGCCTTGAGCCAGAGCATCAGGTAGTCATGTATATTGGATCGATTGTGCACCCGAATCAGGGCGTGCCGCTCTTAATCGACGCCCTGCCGGCAATCTTTGCGGCTAACCCCCTTGCAAGATGTGTGCTGGTTGGTGGCCCGGCGGAGGCAGGCCGGGAATATCAGCAGCGAATTGGTCAGTGGGGCGATCGCCTGATTACCATTACAGGCACAACGCCTGATCAGGTTGTTGCCCTTTCACGCAGGGCTGATGTGCTGGTGCATCCGCGGCTGGCATGCCGGGAGAACTATTCAGTCCAGTCGAAAATCGCGGTCTATCTGGCGGCTGGTCGGCCGATTGTGGCGACAGACTTCGGCGATTACCGCATGCTGCTGGGCGAAAACAAGGCGGGTTTGCTGGTCGATGTCTCGCCTGAAGGCATTGCCGCCGGTGTGAACGAACTGCTGCAAAACCCACAAAAGGCTGAGGTGCTGGCCGCAAACACGCGCCAAGTGGCCGACGAATATTTTGCGATGAGCCGAAATATCCAGCGATATATGGATGTTTATGAGTCGGCCCTGGCCAGGGGCAATCGTTGAAATGAAACCAGAGCTGATTATCGAAATGCAATTTTCAGGGAGCAATTGAAAACAAATGGCCGAAAAACACTTGCAAATTCATTTCCTGCGGCACGGGCAGACGGCCCTATCGCGTGATAACATGTTTTGCGGATCGGGGACCGATGTTCCACTGACAGAAGTCGGCCATCAGATGGCCCAACAATTTGCCTCTGTTTATGGCTCGCTCAAGTGGCAGGCGATTTATTGCAGCCCTCAGACACGTGCCATGCAAACAGCCAGCTATACAGCCAAAGCAACAGGTCAGGAAGTGATTATTCGCGAAGCCCTGCGCGAAATTGCCTATGGCGACTGGGAAGGCAAAACGACGGAAGAGGTGGACAAAGATTACCACGACGATTACGTGAAATGGACGGCCGACCCCGCATGGAACCGCCCGACCGGCGGCGGCGAGCTGGCCGTGGAAATTTCAGACAGGGTGATGGGCGTGATACAGGAGATTCGCTCCTGCTACGACAGTGGAAGGGTGCTGGTAGTGGCCCATAAAGCCACAATTCGCGTGGCCCTTTGCCAATTATTAGGTATTGATGTGGGGCGATTTCGGTTCCGGCTGGCCTGCGCTGTGGCGGGCATGAGTGTGGTGGAATTTGGTGATCACGGGCCTTATTTGAAAGTGCTATCCGAGCGATCACATCTATCAGATGATTTGCGAAACCTGCCTGGAACTTGAATTTATTGCCTGAAGTGAAATGCAAATTGGCTAATAAAATTGCATTTCACTCGGTGATCTTGGATCTTAGGCTGATTTATCACAAAAACGGGCCTATCTGCCAAGGGGCAAATTCTTCCTCACCAATTCCGGCGGCCTCGCTTTTGGTCGGCTTGCCGCTGGCAATCGCCAGAATCTCTTCAAACATTCGCTCGCCGACCGACTCGACTGACTCGCCTGCCAGAATGGTGCCGGCATCAAAATCCATTTCGTCGGGCATCCGTTCAAACAAGGGCGTATTGGTGGTCACTTTCAGGCATGGTGTCGGCTTCAAGCCCAGCACACTGCCCCGCCCGGTGGTAAACACCAGCACATTGGCCCCGCCTGCCACCAGGCCAGTGGTGCAAGTGGGGTCAAAGCCAGGCGTGTCCATCATCAGAAGGCCTGGTTTGTCGCACTTGGCGGCATAGTCAAGCACATCGACCATCGCCGTTGAGCCTGCCTTGGCCACGGCCCCGAGCGATTTTTCGTAGATTGTTGTCAGGCCACCGTTTTTATTGCCCGGCGAAGGATTGTTATTAATGACTCCGCCGAAAACGTCGGCATACCATTCCCACCATTTGATTTTGTCAACCAGTTTCTGGCCGACCTCCCGAGAAACCGCACGACGCGTCAAAAGATGTTCTGCGCCATAAACTTCCGTCGTTTCGGCCAATACCGCCGTGCCGCCCTGGGCAACGATCATATCAGCCGCCACGCCGAGCGCTGGGTTGGCTGTCACTCCTGAATTGCCGTCAGATCCGCCGCATTCCAGGGCAAGACAGATCTTCGAGGCTGGCTGTTCGGTACGCCGCCACTGATTGGCCTGGGGCAATAGTTTTTTAATGCCTTCAAAAGCCGCTTCAATGGTGCGGGCAATGCCGCCCTGCTCCTGAATGCTGAGGGTTTGTGGTCTGAGAGCAGCTTTATCGGCACCTTTGGCGGAAGGATCGGCGGAGAGAAGCACCAGATCATGGCTTTCAACCAAATGGCTGGGGTAAGTGCCTTCACAGCCGAGACCTACAAGAAGATAGGCTGCGACATTCGGGTGATTGGCAAACCCGGCCATCACTCGTTCGAGCATCTTGAAGTCCATCCCCTCAAAGGGGAAACCGCATCCGGCCTTGTGAGTGACGGCAAAAACGGCATCGACATTCGGGTAGTCTTTGAGAATGCCGCTGGAGCGAACACGCTCGGTGATCATGCGAGAAGTGGAGGCCGAGCAATTCACAGTCGAGATCACGGCGATGGTGTTGCGCGTACCGACTCGGCCGTCGGGTCGTAAGTAGCCCTGAAACGTTCGCTTGACAGAAGCAACCGGCGCAGGCGGCACAGCTGTGGCGAAAGCATAGTCACGCTCAAAGGCATCTGCTGAAATATTGTGCACATGCACCCAATCACCGGCAGCAATCTCTTTTGAAGCAAAGCCTATAATTTGCCCATATTTGAGCACTGGCTCGCCCTGAGCGATAGGCCGGGTGGCCACTTTATGGCCTAGGGTGATGACCTGTCGCACTTCCACCGGTTTTTCAAGTGTGGCGTGGTCGATAAGAAAGCCTTTGGGCAGCGGGCGGGCGGCAACGGCGACATTATCGTTTCGGCCCAATAGAACGACGGCAAGTTTTTGATCGTCAGACATAACGAGAGGATTTCCGGAAATCGCGGGCCTTTTTTTGTCACTCGTGTACAAAGTGGATCAGTCAGACCAGTTGGAAGAGATCTGCTGGTGAAATTATGCCAGAATGACTGGTCGGCAGAAATGGAGATTGCCGGAAATGATTGAAATTGCGAGCAAAAGCGGTTAAAATTCATTTCAGGTGCATGGCTGGCTGTCATCTGAATGATGACGGTTACATCCGATGGTTTCCCGTCCGCCGTGGCCTGATTTTTGAGGGGCTCTCAGGGCAGATTTTGATGAAACTGCTAGATTTTCTGGTCCCGGAAGCGATTGTTGTTGATCTTCAGTCGCAGGATAAAGATGGAGTGATTCGCGAAATCGTGCAATCGCTTCAAAAGGCCGGAGCCATTGCCGCCAGCGACACCGATAGCGTGATTAAGGCCATCCTGAGCCGGGAAGAGCTTGGCTCGACGGGCATTGGTCGGGGTGTAGCCGTGCCTCATACGCGGCACCCATCGGTTGATAAACTGGTAGCCTGTGTGGCCGTATCGCACAAAGGTGTTGATTTCGCAGCCCTTGATGATGAACCAGTTTACGTATTCTTTTTGCTGATTTCTCCGCCCAACCAGCCGGGTCCTCATTTGCGGGCACTTGATAATGCGGCACGCTATATGCGTGATGATGAATTTGTGGAAGAGCTGAGGAAGGTATCAAAGCCTTCGCAAGTTCTTGATTTGATCCGCAAGATGGATCAACAGCACGCACCCGCCTGACGTCTCAATTGGCGTTTGGTAAACCGATATGTCGTCGTGACAGTTTTGAGACGGATGCCGGGACAATAATCAACTGCATGAGGGTGAATTTACGCTGTTCGCTTGAAGCGATTTACCCGAGTGGATTCCCGAGACACAGGCAATGCAAGTTCCTAAATCAGGCCCAGCCATGAAGAGCGTGGTCATCAATAACGAATACGGCCTCCACCTGCGGCCTGCCGATCTTTTTGCACGCACCGCGATTCAATTCGTCTCTGAGATCACCGTGCGACATAACGACCGATCAGTAAACGGTAAGAGTATTCTTGATCTTGCAACACTTGCTGCTGAATGTGGCTCTGTGCTCGACATTGAAGCAATTGGCCCCGATGCCGATACGGCACTGGCCGCTCTGGCAAGGCTGGTTGAATCTGACTTTCAGGCCGAAATTCCCAAAGCCAGCTGAATAAATAAGCTGCTTAAAAGAAATATTTACAATCCCTTCATGCAGATTTCGCAACTTCTGGCAGCATTTTAAAAATCTGTTTTGCCGGCATAATAGTTGGGCTGATGAACTGTCAAAACTGCTAGATTTCTGGTGATCAGAGCCCGGGCGAAAGACGGTTGAAGCCAGGGCTACGGCCTTGAAGCGATTCCACCTGACGCAGCGATGTAGGGTCGGACTTCGACCAGTTCTGGGTCGCCCAATTCTGGCGCTTGGGTGGAACAACTTCTTCACGACCGAAAATCATCTCTCTCAGGCCATTGCCTGCCTTCTTTAATAGCCCTGAGGTTGTCGATTCTTTTTCAGATGTAGCCGTTTTGCCTGTCTCAAGCTTTGTCGGGCTGGCAGCCTCCAGCACATTTGGTCTGCTGGTTTCTGTTTTTACAGGCACGGGTGGTTTATCGACCGCAACAGTCATGCTGGTTGTTATGATTGATCGATCCGTTTTCGACGTGGCCACCGGTTTAACTTCCCGCTTGACTGATCGCAGCATGTCGTAAGAAGCCACTTGCAGATCAGGCTTCATAACGGGATTAACTGCCGGATTGATTTGGTTTGCCCAGGGATTAGCTGTGCGTCGGGCTGACTGACCATAGGTTGCCGGAAATTCGATCGGAGGCAGCCCCGGAGCCGTGCTCAGGGCAAATCGCGATCGACTTTCTTTTGCTGGATTCGCAACTGTTCGCGAAGGAGCTTTCGGCATTTCAGCCGGTGCCTGGGCCTTTACTGGCTGGATGATCGCTGGCGAAGAAATGGCAGGCGATGAAGGCGAGGCGGTGATGATCTTCTCAGCCCCTGAATCGACTGGATTAGCGACCACTGTGGGCTTATCCTCAATTTCAGCGTCTGCCGGAGCGGATGACTGTGGTTTTTCCGCTTCATCCGGGCCAGCCGCCATTATCTGTTCGGGCTGATCGACCGATACAGCGGCCGGTGCAGAGTTTACGGCTGGACGTGTGCCTAGCAATCGGCTGGCAATGCTTGTTTTGCCTCTTTCGTAGAGGTCTCGCGTCCCTGCACGCAGCGAAGCCAGGCCCGACTGAGTCGGCCGGAAAACAGGCTCATCGCTTAGCCGATTTGTCCAGCGGCGGAGCGGGTTTTTCAGCTCCAGCCGAATCACAAAACCATTCTCGGTCTTGCGAAAAATGCGGGCCGACTCGTTCGCGGCAGCCGTTTCATTTCCTTCAGATGCTTCATCATCCGGCAAAGGTTGAAGCACTTTCACAGGTTCTTCGTCAGTAGGCACCTTCATAACAGGCGAGTCCGTCGCAGGCTGCTCTGAGGTTGCCGGTTCCGCAGAAGGTGATTCACCTGCATTTTCAGACGCACTCTTCACAACACTCGCAGGAGCATCAACGGGCTGAGATGATGAAGTGCCTGATGACTTTGTAATGCGCGGATCTTCCGTCGAAGCCCTTGGCAAAAGTGGTTCAGGCGGTTGGTCATCGTTTGAGATTGCCGGTATGGCTGGAACGTTAGAAATATTTGCTTCAGGCGCAGGGGCGGGTAGCGGTGCTTCAGCAAGTGCTGCCGGCTTGGCTTCAGCAGCCTGTGCGGGCGAGGCCACTGATTGATCAGGCGCCGAAATTGCCGAATTAACGGTTTCCGCCGGAATTGGAGGCGGAACAGGTGAGGTGGATGGAATTGGCGGGACTGTCGGAATTGTGACCGGCATTTCAGACTGATTCAAGCCGATGACAGGGGCCGACTCCAGCTTCTTCTCTACAGGCAAGGCTGCAACCTGCTCGACTTCCTTCCGAATAGCCGCAGCCGGGGCGGAAGTTGGAATTCCCGGAATTACTTGAGAGACTGCATCAGGTGATGCCGGAACTGACTCTACCGCACGAGCCGGTATTGCAGGAATCGCTGGTACTTCCTGAGCAGGAGCGGCTTGAGTCAGCATCGGACGGGCATTTTGCTGCACCAATTCTTCAGCAGCAGGAGCAGGTGCAGATGCCATCACGGGCGGAGAGTCGGGTATCGCTGGAATTGCAGGCGGAGCAACTTCCGTTGATGCCGCAGCAACAACGGGATTTGAATTCGAAGGTTGCGTCGCTGGAATTCCGGGGACGGCCAGTGCAGGCGCAGGTGATTTCAACTCATCAACTGCCTGATTTGGTGCCGGTACCACTGACACTTCTTCAGATGGCTTCTTTGGCTCAGGTCGGGTGGGCGGTTCGGCGGTGGGCCGAGCCGGAACTGGTGCCGTAGCGGGTATTGCGGGAGCTGGTGCTGGTGATGTTGGCGCGGGTGATGCAGGCGCAGGTGGAGCAGCCGGGGCAGGAATGGGGGCAGCAACTGGAGCTGGCCTTGCCGGAACGGGGGCAGCGACCGGTGTTGATGGAGCTGGTGCCGGTAATGTCGGCACAGTGGCTTGTGATGGTGGCGCGGGTGGCACGGCCGGAGCTGGCGTCACGGCTGGGGCCGCAGCGGGAACCAGTGCTGGAGCAACGACGGGCGCAGGAGTTGCCGTGGCCGGTGGGGTGGCAGCAGGTACATCATTAACAATATTCGGCTTAATTTCGGGCGGCGCCGCCGGAGTATCAATCGGTGGCAATGTCGAAGTGGTAACAGCAGGTGCTGCAGAGGGTTGTGCCGGAGCAACTGGTAAAGGCTGAGCCGTTTGCATTGCAGCCGCCGGTGCCGGAGCCGGTGCAGCAACGATTTGTGGTGAAGCAGCAACCGGGGCTGCCTGAACGGCAGGAACCGCAGGGGCCACAGGCGCAGATTGACCGGAAACGGATGGGGCCTGTGCTATGGCGGCAGGCTGGGCCACCTGGGCTGGTGCTGATTGTGCGGCGGCTGCAGGAATTGTACCCAGAACCATCGCTGGCTCGGCCGAAACCGGAGCCGTTGGGACCGATACGGGTGCTGGCGTCGTCTGGACCAGTGGCGTGGTTGTCTGTGGCGATGCCTGCGGTTGCGTTATTGCGACCTGACTAGCGACCGGGGAAGCCTGGGCCTGAATTGAATCCCCTCCCGCGGCTTCCTGCACAGGTGCCAAGCCAGCAGCTACGGCATTAGACGCGCTTTGGAATGAGGCTGTCACAGGCTCTGCCATTGAAGAGGCATTAGCCGCGACGGCAATGGGCTGACCGACTTCAACATGGGCTCGCCGATCAAGACGCTGACTCAAGTGAGGAAATAGCTGGTTAAATTTGGCCCGGGTGCGGCTTTCGTCAGGCTTCTCTGGCCACTGGGCGGCATCCTGAATCGTCCCAGTGCCTGGGTTTCCACTCAACCGGGCAAATAGCCCGGGAGCCGGCGCACCTTGAGCCGAAGCCAGCACCTGGCTCTCTTTATCCGTTCCGGCATGATGCACGCAGCCAGTTATTGCCAAGCTCATAAAGCCTGACATTGCAATAGCTTTGTGAAGATTTTCCAGCTTCATGGCGACTCCTTCGCCTCCCCCCTGAAAGTAGCATGCGTGATTTTTCGTCAAAATCTGCGCACGACCACTCTTCTGACTTATCGTCAAGAATTATTGTCACTATTCACAAAATCCTGAAAAATAATTTTATTGAAACACTTGCTTAAATTGACTTTATCGATACATTTTAGGCGTTTATTCCGCCAGGAGGTCGAGATTTCCAGAATGTTTGATTTTTCTTTGACGGCAGAAAAAAAAGGAATCATAATTACATATGATCGTGCAAATTTGTGACAGGAAAAATTCGGGTCTGGCCAATTGTCACTGGAATTCACGGAAAGACGCACCAGGTAATTACTGATGAGCCTTCATGATTTAGGCCAGCCGGGCAATCCGGCATTTGATTCCTTTTGTGATTCTTTGTTGAGAACGGTGCGTAAGACTGGGACGCATGCGCACCTGATTGACATTCGCGAGGCACTCAAGCCGGCAATTTCGAAAGATCGCCCGCTGGTAATGCTTTGCCCTCATGCCGACGACGGTGCGATCAGTGCCGGCTGTTTGATTCATGAATACGCCGTGCGGCGTGGCATGCCGGTTTATGAAGTGCTGGTTTTTGCCGGCGAGCGTAATGTTGATGCCAACTGGCTCAACGAATCGAAAAAAATCAAAGTCCGCGAGGCTGAATTCCGGTTGGAGTGCAGCGTTCTTGGCTCTGAGGCACTCTGCTGGGATCTTGAAGCTTATCGATCGCCCGGCTATCACCCCACGCCGACTGACCTCCACAAGATTATCGAATTTTTCACCACAGTTCGGCCGGGTGCCGTGATTGTGCCACCCGCATCTGATGGGCACATGGCCCACCGCATGACGCGTGCCCTGGCCGCCATCGGTCTGGTTGCCGCAGGGCTCAATGCCACACTTGTTTTAAGCGGCTGGACACCGTGGGGCCCACTGCCTCGGCCCAATGCCTTTTTCATGTACGATGAGGCCTTGGCCCATACCAAGGCCTGGGCGATTAACTGTCATGCTTCGCAGATTCGTCTCACGGATTACACGGAATTCTGCGACCATCTGGGCCAGGCTTATGCCTCGCTGGTGCGCGAATGGCGGGACGGTCACCGACTGCCATCGAGCCGTGTCCAGAAAGATAACGAATTTGAAGGAGTCGAGCTCTTCCAGATCGAGCACTTTGAGCCCACGCTCGCCGAAGGTACCGCTGCCGACCCAATGCAAATCGCCTTGGGTATTCTCTGCGGCCAGCTCGCCCCCGACACCATGCTCCTGCATGGTGAGTAAGTTTAACAGAATCATAGGGTAAGATCATGATGAGGCCCCCGCAAAGGGGCCTTTTTTATTTAATATCCCCGAACAGATACTTGTTTTTTAATCAATCGCGACATAAATTTGATATGAAAGTGATATCACAACTATATCACCAACCTAGAGCATGTTAAGGTAAGAGAGGGTATTTAGATGACGACTGAGAAATTGACGACGGCGGGAAATGGCTGGGTTCATCTCTTTCTGGCGATCGGGATGATGCTTTTCTCCGGGATTCTCTTTCTGGGTGGTGCGGTGACCAACCCGTTTCTGATTATTGTCTCGGTACCTCTTTTCATCGTTGCGATGATCTGGTTCGGCGGCCTTTTCACGATCCAGCCAAATGAAGCCTGCCTGCTCACCTTTTTCGGGCCTTATGTCGGCACGGTTCGCGAAGCCGGCTTTTATTGGGTCAATCCGTTTTATACGAAGCGTAAGATCAGCCTTCGGGCTCGCAACCTGGAAGGCTCCAAGCTCAAGGTCAACGATAAGCGTGGCAACCCGATTGAAATTGCAATCGTGATTGTCTGGCGTGTGGATAATACGGCGGCGGCCGTGTTTGATGTAGAAAATTACGAGAAATATGTGCATATTCAGAGCGAGTCAGCCCTGAGACACCTCGCCGGCACTTATGCTTATGATCATGGCTCGGGCGACGACGCAGACAAAGGCGAACTGACCCTGCGCGACAGCACCGAGGAAGTGGCCCAGACACTGCTGGTTGAGCTTCGCGAACGGCTGCACAAGGCCGGTGTGGAAGTGGATGAAGCCCGCATCACGCACCTGGCCTATGCCCCTGAAATTGCCAGCGTCATGCTGCGGCGGCAGCAGGCAGAAGCGATTATCGCGGCCCGCCAGAAAATTGTGCATGGCGCGGTAAGCATGGTCGAAATGGCCCTTGACGAGCTGGCCAAGCGACAGATTGTGGACCTTGACCCTGAACGCAAGGCCGCCATGGTGAATAACCTGCTGGTGATTCTCTGCGGCGAATCAGAAGCGAGCCCCGTCATCAATTCAGGCACTCTCTATTCAGGCTGATGAAATACAACTGCTTGATGACACGAATGTCATCAGAAAATGAAATGCAACTCGGTGGGGCCTGCTGCAAATGAAAGAACGGAAATCATTTCCGCTGCGGCTTGACCCGGGCCTCTACCGCGAAATTGAGGCCTGGGCGGCCGACGACCTGAGAAGTGTCAATGCCCAGATTGAATACCTTCTGGCCGATGCCGTACGACAAAGGCGAAAAAAAATGGATGACACAAGTAATAGATCAGACTCTGAGAAAACCAAATGAAATTGATGTCTTTCCTGGTAGCCTCAGCCGTAATTCTTCTTGCACAAACCCCATTGGTCTGTTCGCAGGAGATCAGCGTTGAAAAATTGCCGGCGGTTGTCATAAAAACCGTGCCTGAGGCAGGTCAAGAGACGATTGACGCTAGTCTG
>JBILGL010000399.1:0-4614 GCA_044351075.1 Isosphaeraceae bacterium
GTATTAACCAACGGTGTTTTGCCGCCAGACGCCACGACCAATGCGGCCACGCTTACGATCGGTATTGCGCCTGCATTTACTTCTGTCAACGCCATGACGATCCCTGTTTGGCTGAACAGCGGCATGACGGTAACGGCAACCGGCACCCCGGCACCAACACTAGCAATCACGTCCGGCTCACTGCCATCGAGTGTGACATTTAACCCAACCGCGGGCCTACTCTCAGGAACAGCCGCAGCAGGCACGTCGGGAACGTATCCTGTCACGATTTCGGCTACAAACGGTATTGGTGGAAATCGGCAAAAACGGTAGTGAGACTGGTATCGCCTCATGGTGCAATCCCGAACAGCAAGAAAATTCAACAAGGGTTATGTTTCTGTTTGGAATTTTTTCAGAAAAATGTCAGGATATACGGAATTCGACAGTTACATATTATAGGCAAGATATGCTTGCGTCTCATTCAAATTCATCTCGATCGTTTGGGTGCCAACTTTGGATTCGCTCGAAAAAGACCAGATTCTACAGACACTACTTCACTATCGAACCGTGCTGGTCCGGTTCGGGCTGATCATCACACGCGATTTTCACGCTGCTGAAGATATCTATCAGAATTTGGTAGTCAAAGCACTTAACGCCGCAATCGCTTTTGAAAACAAATCTCAACTTCTTTCATGGTGCAGGACAGTGATCCGGACCGAAGCGCTTGATTGGATGAAAAAGAATGACCGCGAACTGCTCATTGACGATGCTCGTCTGATTGAACTGCTGGATGCCGAAATCTTTGACGAGATGAAGGAAACCAGAAATCTCATCGCCTGGTCGGAAACTCTGAATGATTGCCTGAAGAAACTCAGTGGAGAATCGCAAAAGATCCTCCTGCTGAGGTATGAGGGTGAGCGTAATTGCAGCGAAGTTGCCTCGCTGATGGGGATCAGCCTCGATTCCGTTTATAAACGCCTATCAAGAATTCATCTGAAATTGAGGGATTGCGTCAATACTACGGCTGGCATGAATTCGCCTTCCAGGAGGATTATCAATGAATCCTGACCCGTTTGATTATGATCTTGTCATCCGTTATCTGGATGATTCGGCATCGGAAGATGATCGCCGCCAGGCTCGTGAGTTGCTCCTGAGCAACCCTGAAGCCAGAGCTTACCTTCTGGAAGTGGCAGGCCAGATGGTACACCTGAAGGATCAATATAGCGCGTATCTCAACACCGCTGAAGAAGATCTGGATACACTACCATGCCAGTTGCCCCCGCAGCCCAGCCAGCTGGTCGAGGCCAGAAAACAGCCAGTTGGCCGTCATTTGAAGCTGATGTTCAACAAAGTGGATCGACTTCGGCTTTTTGCCGGCTCACTACTTTTTATTGCCGTAATGGCTTTCACTGTATTTGCATTTTTGAATGATTCCGGAAAAATTCGGAAGCTGGAAATATCGCTTCAGGTAGTTGATCACCTGGGTTTGATGTCGATCAATCACCAGGGAAAGGATTTCAAACCTCCGTTCAGTGAAAATCTGCGGTTATCTGCCGGTGATACCATTGAGACGCAAAACTGGCTCTCCTGGGCTGAGTTAAAACTTGATTCAGGTGCGATCTTAACCGTTCCTGTCAACTCAAAAATCCATATCCGGGCTCTTACGCAAGATCGCATGGAACTGGATGTTATCAGCGGTGGCGTTCGTATCAAATCGCCACAAAATGACCCATTGCATTTCGTGATTCGATCCGAGCGGCTTCATGTCAATACATCTGGCTCGGAAATATTGGTTTGGGATATTAATTTCAATTCGGCCCTTGCTGCCTGTTTTCGCGGGTCGGCCGATGCGGCATCAGTTGATGAGTCTCAGCAAGTGCAGGTAAAACCGGGCTGGATGGCATCAACCGAATATCAGGACAAAGAATTGCTTTTAATCCCGCATCCGGAGATCGTTCACCAGTGGTCCACGTTGGGAATGAAGCCGATTGAGCTGGGAACTGGCACTTGGAAAAACGCTGAACGACCTGATGAAGTAAAGCTGCTTGCCGGCCCGAAAATGTATGTCTATCCGGATGGAACAGCACACCAGATGCAGGAAGTGTTGCTGGCAGTCTGGCGTAAACCGGGCATAGTCAGGCTTAAAGGCGGCTCGCGGCTAATTGTGTCTGGCCGATATTCAAAAAAATCGCCAGTCTCGTTTGCCCTGCGCACTCATTCAGACCTGGGCAAATTGCTTGATGTTTTTGTCAAGACCGAGAGACCTGAGAACCTGGCTGAGCCAGACCAAACCTGGCGTGTCGAAATTCCTGTGGAAGAGATGAAATCGATATTCAAATCGAACCAGGACTCACTGGGCTCACATCTTTTCAACATCTCCGTTTTCACGGATGAAGATGTCGGACTTGAGATAAACTCCGTCGAACTGATAGCACCAAACTGACTCGCACCACTCGAACAACGGCTGTAACGCGATGAATGACATTCTCCTGCTCAAATCAAGCCTGATTATGATTACAAAGCCATTGCCTGCTGCTTTCCGGAGCAACCTGGTTCTGAGCCTTTCGCTATGTTTGGCTTCCTGAACAACTCTAAAAGAGCCTGAATAGCCAGACCTCTGGAAATTGACTCCATGAAACGGCCGAAAATATTAACCATCTTCTCTGTTTTTCCAGCCTCAAGGGTTGCAATCCCCATGGTGCTCAAGATAGGATCAATAGGTCTATTAAAGGAAAAACGAATCACGAAATCATCATGTCGATCAGTTGGGTTAATCAGCTGACCGTCATCTACTGATCGGCTTCAAGCCAGACCGGTCGAAGCGGCTCTTCACTCAGATCAGTTCACGCCACAGTCGTTCTTGCGTCTCGAGAAAAATACAACTCCCTGCTCGTTCAGAAAACCAGGATCTTCATCATGCGCCGCCTCCAGAACTTTTTCACCGCTCAAACTCTTAAGATTCAGTCAGCCTTGGTGTCTCGAAGTGCGGCCCGGGGCAAGGCTCGGCGGATGATGCAGCAGTTGTTTATGGAATTAAACCTGCTGGAAGAGCGGGTGCTGATGGCTGACATCACCATCTCGTCGCCATCGGATCTGGCCCAGTATTTCGACAGTGCCAATAACACATACACGATCGATGCCGGCAAGGATACTGTGACGATCAACAGCGGTTTGACCTGGAACACGTCAAGCTCGACGGGACCGGCCAGCAAGATCGTCATCACTGGCGACACCATCAATATCGGTGCAAATGTTTCAATCATTACGGACGGTGCGGGTACAAATCAGTCAGGCAATATCGAGATCTCCGGCAAGAATATCACCATCGACAGTAATGTTCTTATTAGTGCAAACGGGACTAATGATTCCCTTGACGGATCGATCAGTATCGAGGCTGAGAATGAACGAAAAACGACTTTTGGCCTGAGTGCGTGGATGCAGGTCGAAGATATTATTCAGCTATTCTCAGATCAATCTGCGACAGTTGAATTGGGTGCTGGTTCGCAAATCAATGGCGGCACTGTGAATGTGCAGGCAGCCAGTGGGAATCCCCTGAAATGGGAAAACTGGACGACTCTTGCCGGAAGTATCGTAAACATCATTGGGACGATGAGCGGTCATCCCAACCCACTGTCTCTGCCAGTGACATTCCAGTCATGGTCGCCAAAATCTGAAATTACTTTTGGTAATGATTCCCAAATCAATTCTTCAGCAAAAGTGACAGTCAATGCAACTGCCGAAAGCAATGCGATCGGTAAAGCGTCATGGTTAGAATCAATCCGTCAGGGATTTGGTTTTGCCGTTGGGTTTTTCTTTACGGATGCCACTGCGAATGTCACGCTCTCACCCGGTTCGGCGCTGAACGCATCGGGTAATGTTTCTGTAGCCACAACGGTCACCAACACGATCGAGCTGAACGCGATCTCTGTTCAGAATCGGGGAATCTCGCCGACGAATCCCAATGCCGTTAATGTGACTTATGGGCTTGGGAGTCTGAAGACGAATTCTGTGATCGATGTTCAGGCTGGTTCTTCGGTCGTATCCTTATCGGGTACTGTTAATCTTGCGGCTGGAGCAACCGACACAAACAAGGTGAAGGTTAAGGGTAAGACGTATCGTGATGGATTGGCCACAATCTCTCTAGGCACGCTGATCACCGATGCCAATGTGCAGGTGATTGTCAACGGCTCTGTCAGTTCGGGCTTGCCGCTGCAGGAAGAAAAACCACCGGAAACGCTGGTTTTCAACCCTTCCACGACCGTTGACTTCTCAGGCAGTCGGCTTAATTTTCCCAATGCTGTGCCCTATACCACGGGTCAGGAACTGTTTTTTGATTCTGCTGACGGCTCAACAATTCCCGGACTTGTTCCCGGTGAAGTTTATTATGCCATTGTTAACCCGGCCCAGCCCAATAGCCTGCAACTGGCAACCACAAGCGAAAATGCGGCCAACGGGCTGAATGTCCAGTTTGGCATGGCTTACCCGACACTGACTATTGGCGATTACCAGTTACCCATTACCCTGATTGATAATGCCTACACGAATTCCATTCTCTTCAGCTTCGATCAATTTAGTGATGGCTCGGCAGTCCTGCCCGATGGCGATGGAACTACGGTCACTTACACACCTGCTTCC
>JBILGL010000400.1:0-4611 GCA_044351075.1 Isosphaeraceae bacterium
ACAAATGAAAACACAACAATTCCACAACTGCTTTTTCTTCAGTTGAATCGAAACATCACATTTTCAGCATTTTTCGCATTAATCTTTGCATTATTCCTGACAAGAAAAGAGAAATTTCAGCTCTACGAAACAACCACATGGCTGATGGCATTTATTTTCTTTCTGTTTTATATGCCTCTCTGCCCTGTGCGACATGTCTATACGGAGATCCCGTTTGAAATGATGGCGGCAGTATGCCTGGGCTATGCTGGCGGATTAATACTGCACCACTCCAATTCATATCCAACATTCAAAGTCTGTTTTATTGTTTTCTGGGCACTTGCCTATTTTCAATTGTGGCCAAAATATTCTCAGTTTGGTCCAACGGGCGATGCATTAACAGCAATATATCATTGGCGAGGCTTGAAGGAGCCCCCGCCAGGCGTTGGTAATAATTTTGGTGTAACGGCTGGTTCCGCGGCCAGCTACGATTGGATGGACTATCAAAATGTACTCCGTTTCATTAGAAAAAGCACAGCTAAGAGCACTTATGTTGTCAACTTTCTACGTGCCGTCCCCTTCCCTGCAATTAACGGTTCCACTGGCCGGCTGACGGCTTACCCCTGTGCCGAAGGGATCATGTGGCTCCGTGGCGTTCCGGGAAGCTCAGAGGCCGACTTTGCCAAGGCACTGAAAAAGCCCGAGCGTTGTGTTGTCGTCTGGCACGATCGGGGCGAACGAAACCCGATTGAAAATAAATTCCCTCTGATTGAAAAAACCATCAGAGAACACTACTCGCCACTGATCCGAATTGGCGACATTGATATCTGGGCTAAAAAACCTCGCTGATCAGCCTAATCAAAACCCAGCATGATCTAAGGCAAACCAATATGAATTAACCTTTTAGAAAAACGACTGCGGCTTCTGAAAACTGACCTGTTCAATTTTTTCAGTTTCAGTATGATTCCTGAAAATATCCGGCGGAAACTCTCTCTGCCGGATCGTTTGAGATGTCGGGAAATGGATTTCCCGCCGACCGAATTCAAACGAAATAAACTGCGGACATCCCACAGGGATGAGGGATAACCGATGAACACGCTTTGTCGCAAACGAATCGCTCTGGCTTTTGTCCTCTCGATTAGCTGCTCCAGTGCCAGCTTCGGCCAGAATCAAAGCCGACTGGGTGGCCTTTTTAATCGCGGCAACAATGCCCCACAGGCTCCAGCAGCACGGCCTGCCGCTCCACCAGCGCAGGCCAGAACGCCGGCAAACGCAGTGGGGAACACAGCTGCCAATACCAAGGTTGACCCAGCAACAGTTCGCACCAATGGCGTACTGCCGGGTCTGACGCCCGTCGATGAGCTGAGCAAGGTGCAGATTAATCTGCCCACCGAGCCGGTTGAGCCATACCTGCTGACGAAGCAGGCCGGGCCTTTTATGGTCATCGCCCACACCTTCCGCGGGCCTGATGCTGTCAGGTGGGCCCAGGCCCTGGCGATGGAGCTGCGGTCAAGCCATCAGCTCATGGCCTATATCTATTTCAAGAAGATAAAGCCGATGAATTCCAACGTCCGCGGCGTCCCGCCGACATCCAACCCCGAAGATGGTGAAGGACGGATTTCAGAACCGGAAATTTACCGCATCTATGATGAAGCGGTTGTGCTGGTCGGCGACAAACCAACGATGAAAGAAGCGGAAGACCTGCTGAAATTCGTGAAGAAGATTAAGCCGGCCACGCTTTCAAACGTGCCTTCAATCTTCCCCTGGCGCACAGGCGCAGGGCTAAAGAACGCGATTGTTACAGCCAATCCGCTGATTCCGGCACAGGAGCTCTTCGCTCGCGAGAGCGACCCGCTGGTCGAGGCCATGAACAAGGGCCCATACTCGATTTACAATTGCCCAGGGCCTTTCACGCTTGTCGTGGCCCGGTTTGTTGGCCGATCCGCCTTTGGCGAAGGCGATAAGGACTTCCTCAAGGACGACAATCTCAAAACAAGCCCGCTGGCTAAGGCCACAGACGACGCTGAACTGATGGCTGCCGAACTGAACAAAGACCCACAGTTCAAGCAGGCTGGCTATCAGGCTTATGTTTATCATGACCGTAACAAGAGCGTTGTCACCCTTGGCCACTTTAATAACAAAGTGGAAAACGAAAAAATCTTCAAGGATCAAAAGGTCCAGTCCATCCGGCAGCATCTGGACAAGCTTAACCAGCAATACCTGACAGCGGGTAAGCTGGCGGCCCCACTCTCGCCGACCGACATGATGGAAGTGCCCAAAGCCAGTGTGAAGCAGAAGGCCTCGGGCGGGCTTTTTAACCGCTGATCCGGTTAATATCTGCCAGAAAATCGTCAAAAAAATGATCAACAGAAGCCATCGCCTTTCGGGCCGTGGCTTTTTTTATTTATGATATGTGAACCAGCTAAACGTAGAAGCAAGATAAAAGTCTGACCGGCGCAAAAATGAAGATTCAACTGGTGATCGGCTCGCGAAACCTCAAGAAAGTTAAGGAGATGAAAGCTCTGATCATCCCTTACTGGGCTCCGCCGTCATGGGCGAGCCGTGTGGAAATTGTCGGGCTTGACCTTTATCCCAGCGCACCTGAACCTGACGAAACCGGCCTGACATTCGCCGAAAATGCGAGGATCAAGGCTTCTGAATTTGCCCGTGCCACTGGCCAGTGGGTGCTGGCCGACGATTCAGGGCTCGCCGTTGATGCTCTCGAAGGCAGGCCCGGCATTTACTCCGCCCGATATGCAGGCACCCATGGCGACGACGCAGCCAATAACGCCAGAGTGCTGGATGAGCTTCGCGGCCTGCCACCTGAAAAACGAGGGGCAGCGTTCGTCTGCCAGCTTGCAGTGGCTGACCCCGATTGCAATATCAGGCTGGAAGCAGGCGGCCAATGCCGGGGCCGGATCATTGAAGATTTGATCGGTGCCAATGGTTTCGGCTATGACCCACTTTTTCTGATCCCGGAATATCACAAAACGTTCGGCGAACTCCCGGCAATTGTTAAACATCAGCTCAGTCACCGCAGCCGGGCTTTTGAGCACCTCAGGCGCGATCTGCACCGGATATTCGACGTTTAGAAATCAGATACCTTTTTCATTGCATTCCCTGCCCGCGCAATCTATCTTGAAAGGTCGATCGCGAGCCGTCGCCAATCCCATTTCGCCGCCTGCAATCTGCCCCTATGCCTTGCCGGAGAGCAATCTCATGAAGACCCGAAGATTATTACTCCAAAATATCTGCTGTATTACGATTTTATCGGGCATTTTCGGCCAGTGGTCTATGGCCCAGTCGATCGCGCCGGTTTCCAACCTTCGGGTGGGCGTAGCAAAGGTTGATATCACACCGACGACCGACATTCCGACTGTCGGCCACCCGCGAGCGACTAAAGGGGCCCGCGACCCACTGCGTGCCGGCGTGCTGGTGCTGGATGACGGCCAGACTCGTGCAGCGATTGCGACATTTGACTTGATCGACGCCAAAAACAGCATGGTGAAGGACGCCCGCCGAGTGATTTCGGAAAAGGCCCGGGTGCCGCAGGAAAATATTCTGGTCAATGCGTCCCATAATCATTCGGGGCCCGACTACGACAAAAATCCGGCCTGGGCAGCTGAAGTCACGGCCAAAGTTGCCAGTGCTGCCGCCGAAGCTGCCGCAGCCATGAAGCCGGTGACGGTTGGCTATGGTGTGGATGAAATCAATTTCAGTATTAATCGGCGAAAGGTGATTAACGGCCGGGCCGTGGTGAGGCTGAATCCTGAAGGGGTCAACGACCGCCGCGTGCGCGTCCTGCGGTTTGACGATGGTCAGTCGCTCACGCCGGTGGCCGTGTTGATGCATGCCATCTGCCACCCCTGTTTTTTCACCTGGGGCGATAATGCCACGCCGCCTTATCCGACCGGCTTCCCCAAGATGAGTGCCGATTTTCCCGGCGAAGCCCAAACCTTTATTGAAAAGACGTATGATAATAAAACGAAAGTCATGTTTGTGCAGGGCTGTGCGGGCGACATCAGGCCGAATTTGCCGGGCGATCCTTACCGATGTGCCGACGAAGCCGATATTCAGTGGGCTGGCCGAGACTTGGGTGGGGCAGTTGTGCGGGCACTGGCAAAGACAATGATTCGCGAGGAATTTCGCACCCGGCCAACACACTACAAGCTGAAGGTGGCGAGCGAAAAGGTCAAGCTGCCGGCCAAAGAAGGTCCGCCGATTGAAGTGGAGATGATGGCCATGAAAATTGGCCCTTACCTGCTTTTGGCCATGCCGGGCGAGCCGATGGTGGAATATGGCCTGAAGATGGAAGCAGCCATTGCCGATCGTGCCGTACCGATCATTCTGGGCTATTCCAATGGGCAGTTGGGCTATGTGGCCACCGCTCAGGCCCACTCGGTAGGCGGCTATGAACCGACTCAGTCGCCCGTGAAGCCCGAGGCTGAGCCTGAGATTCTGAAAAGCCTCAACCGCATGGCCGACCGTGTCGTCGGCGACGTCTTTGAGACCTTCAACAAGCACCCGATGGATGTGAAGATGCGGGTGGAAAAAGAGCGTTGAAAAGAATTTGAATCTGTACCAAGCCTGCAGCTTATTGACTTAATGGTCAATCGTAGCACTGCGCGGGTA
>JBILGL010000402.1:0-4607 GCA_044351075.1 Isosphaeraceae bacterium
AGGCGCTGCAGAAGTCAGCCATTCCTCCCGCCCATTATGCTGATATTTCAGCTTCGTATGATCAATCCCCAGCAAATTCAGCAATGTCGCCTGAAAATCATTGGGCGTCACAATTTTATCAACAGCCTTATGCCCAAATTCATCCGTCGCCCCATACGCCTGCCCACCCTTGATCCCACCGCCCGCCAGCCACACAGTAAAGCCCTGACCATTATGATCCCGGCCTGATTCCGGCCCCGTGCCTTCCGTCACCGGCAGCCGCCCGATTTCACCACCCCAGTGCACAAGTGTCGTATCAAGTAATCCCCGTGATTTCAGATCTGTCACCAGCGCAGCGGCCGGTTTATCCGTTCGCTTGCAAATTGCCGGCAGTGTCTTACGAATGTTTGAATGATTATCCCACGGCTGCCCGCCCATAAAGAGCTGCACAAACCGCACACCTCGTTCCACCAGTCGGCGGGCAATCAGGCAGCGGGTGCCGTAGTCGCGCGTTTCCGGGTCGTCAATTCCATAAAGCTTCTTGGTCGCTTCCGACTCATTTGAAATATCAAGCGCATCCGTCGCGGCCGTCTGCATCCGGGCAGCCAGCTCATAGCTCGCAATCCGGGCTTCCAGATCGCCCTCGCCCGGATGCTCGCCTGCATGATTCTCATTAAGCTTGCGAAGAAATGCCAGATTTTTCGACTGAACTTCGCCCCGAAGGTGGTCCGGTGGGTTCAAATTAAATATCCGTGGCTCTCGCGGCCGCAGCACCGTGCCTTGAAACAGCGGCGGCATAAAGCCGTTAGACCAGTTCGTCACGCCATCCACCGGCAGCCCCGCCGGGTCTGTCAGCACCATATAGGCCGGCAAATTCTGGTTCTCCGTGCCCAGACCATACACCACCCACGAGCCCAGCGTGGGCCGCCCCAGTATGCCCGCTTTGCCCCCATGGAAATAGCGAATCGAAACTTCGTGCCCATTATGCCCTGTATGCATCGACCGCATCACACAAATATCATCGATCACACTTGCCGTGTGCGGCAGTAATTCCGATACCGGCAGACCCGATTGCCCGTGCTTTTCAAATTTGAAAGGGCTGCCAAGCAGCTTCTTCGATGCCCGATTCACAAAGCTGTAAACAATATCGCCCGGATACTCCTGCCCGTCGCGTTTCTGCAGCTCAGGCTTCGGGTCAAATAAATCCACATGGCTCGGCCCGCCATGCATAAACATTGAAATCACCGCATTGGCCCGGGGCGCAAACATCGGCGGCTTCGGCAATACATCATAAAATTGCGGCTTGCTGATCGGCTTGACCGTCTGTGCCAGCAGCCCCTGCTCCTGCAGGATCCGGACAAGTGCCAAAGCACCAAGCCCCATGCCGCCGCGGCTCAGAAACTGACGTCGCGAACTTGCATCAAGCTGTGGCAGCAGCATGGGCGATGACATTTCGGAATCGTTCATGACCATCACTCTCCCACTACGTCAGTCAATATAGAGAAATTCGTTTGATGCCAGAAGCGCCTGGCCCAGGTGCCCCAGCGCAGTCAGCACCCGGTGTGCCGGCTGATCCGCCTTCAGCCCGGGCGCAACTGGCTCGCCCGACTTTAAATGATCTCGTACAAATCCCAGCGACATCGCAAGCTCTGCCTCTGATGGGGCCCGTGAATAAGCCCGCTCCCAGATCGTCGCCACCCGCCTGGCCAGATCTCCCGGCTCATTCGCAACCGTAGCCCCTTGTTTCGCCACTTTGGCGACCACTTCCGGGCTCGTCAGAATCGGTTTGGCATTCGCTTCACTCGCCCGTGCCGCCAGCCTTCCGGCTTCGTCGATCAGAAACTGACCGTTTAAAAGCATCAGCGACTGAGTCGCAACCGTTGCCGATGTTCGTCGTTCGCAGTTGGTCTCCATCACAGGGGCGTCAAAAGCCACCATTAAGCTCACCGGCTGGCTTCGTTTCTGTTTGACATAAATCGAACGTCGCCCAGAATTCCCGGCCACCGTCACCTGTCCTGTATCATCCGCCGCCACTTCCACTGCCGGGCCATACATCTTCGGCTCGAGATGCCCCGATGCCGCCAGGGCACGGTCTCGCAGGGTTTCAGCCTCCAGCCGATGAACCGGATACCGGCTCAGCAGGCGTCCATCCGCATCAGGGTCAGAAGAAAGTCGATCGCCCGACCGACTCGACGATTGTCGATACGCCGTGGATGTCACAATCAACCGGTGCAGTTTTTTCAGCCGCCAGCCATCTTTCTTCAGCTCAGTTGCCAGAAAGTCAAGTAGTTCAGGGTTTGTAGGGGGCTCGCCCAGCCGCCCGAATTCGCCTGCTGTGGCCACCAGCCCACGGCCGAAATGGTGCATCCAGACACGATTGGCCAGCACTCGGGCCGTGATCGGGTTGTCGTCCGCAAAAAGCCAGCGGGCAAATGCCGTTCGTCGCCCGGAAGACTGACTCCCGTTCGCCGCCGGTTTGAGCAAGGCCTCTGCGCCTGCTGGCTGCAGCACTTCTGGCACGCCAGGCTCGATCGCCTCCAGCGGTTGTCGATAATCACCCCGATGCAGCCGGTGCGTTGCCGGTAATGGCTTGCCTGTCGGCTCATCAAAAACCGCCAGAAAATTCTCGGTCGGCTTCTTCGCCCGCACCGCCGCAATTTCAGCATCTTTCTTCTTCAATTCTTCAGCCGCCGCGGGCAAATACTGATAAAGCACGCCGGGGCTGATTTTTACGCTGGGATACATGTCCAGCAGCTTCTTCATCGCATCCGTTCGCTTGCCTGGCTCGGTTTCCGCTGCCTTGCGCAGCTCATCCCGCAGCGGCGGCTGATACTTCTCCAACTCTTTGGTCAGGGCCAGCTTCATCTGCTCATCCTGATACTTGTTTCGCTTCTCAACCAGCGGCTTGACTTCCTCTTCAATCCGTGCCGAGGCCGATCGATCCCGATCCGTGTAAAGCGATACCTGTCGTGCACCCGGCTGGCGAAAGCCCTGCCAGTGCAATGCTGGCTCAAAAATCGCCTTCAAGCGATAATAATCAACATGTGAAATTGGGTCATAGCGATGATCATGACACTGCGCACATGCCACAGAAAGACCCAGCGTCGTCGTCGTGACGACCTTCAGCGTATCGGTAATCACCTGATTCCGGGCCGTTTCTGAATAATCACTGGCCGTTGCGTCCGCCGGCATCCGCAGAAAACCAGTCGCCGTCAGCAAATCAGCCTGCGCCGCCGTCAGGTTATTCCAGGGCCGGGGCACCAGTTCATCGCCCGCCATCTGCTCCAGCAGGAAGCGGTCCAGCGGCTTGTCGTCATTAAATGCACGGATCAGCCAGTCGCGATACCGCCAGGCATGCGGCCTGTCCGTATCGGCAGAAGAACCGCCATCGCTGTCGGCATAGCCGGCCGTATCCATCCAGTGGCGGGCCCATCGTTCGCCATATTGGGGCGATGCCAGCAGCGAATCAACCAATCGCTCATACGCATCCGCTCGCTGATCAGCCAGAAAACGGGCCACGGCTTCGGGCTCTGGTGGCAGACCAGTCAAATCAAGATAGACACGCCTGACGAGTGTCGTCTTGTCGGCATCCGGCTGAAATTTCAGTCCCAGTGGGCGAAGCTGTGCCAGTAGCAGTCGATCAATATCCGTGCGGGCACGATCAGCCGGACTACTTTTGGGAATTGCCGTTTTTTGAATTGGTTGAAAGGCCCAGTAAGAACGTTCTTCAGCCGTCAGACCAAGGGTTTTGCCCAGCGACTCGACCGCCGGTTCGGGCCGGGCGGTTTTAGCTCCGGCGTTGATCCAGGCCTTGAGTTTCTTAAGTTCTTCAGGCGTAAAACCTTCGCCTTTCGGCGGCATTTCGCCATCCTCAATGCGCGCAACAATCAGGCTTTCATCGGCTTGGCCGGGTTTCAGCGCCGGGCCATTTTTGCCGCCGCCCGTAATGGTTCGCACCAGCCGCAGGTCAAGCTTGCCCTTGGCACCTTCCACACCGCCGTGGCAATCAAGGCAATGGGCCCTCAAAATTGGCCTGATGTCCTTTTCAAATGTCAGGGACTCTGAGCTCCATGAAGCCTGCGGTTTGTCAGCGGCAAAAACCTGACCCATGCCTGCGAAAATCAGGCAGGCGTTAACAAGTGTCAGATAATATTTCTGGGGCTTGATCATGGCAATCGATCCTGTCTCTGGATCATCTCAAACGGCACCAGGCGGGGCTTTGGCCGTTTTATCGTGGCAGGCACTGACGTCTCTTTCATATTATGCCATTTTCCAAGCCGTTTTGCAATATTGTTTAACGTACAAATACTATTCCGTAAATGAAGTGTCGTAAAGATGAATAAAGAGAAAAACTAATTTGTGAATAGATTACTGTTGTCGTTATAGATTCTTTTCATTATTATTAATCGGATTTCGCAATATACTACTGACATGGGGTGATAAATGGGTCCTTTGCTATTTGGATTGTTTTGTTCATTTTTGTTGGTTGTGTCGCTGTACTCTTTTTTACGGTGGAGAGATCTGAAAGTAAACTGGGATTCGATTATAGAGGGTTATGAACAAAAACAGAATGAATTGGATGATAGACAAACGATCTTGGACGAAAAGATCAAGAAGCTAGAAAAATA
>JBILGL010000403.1:0-4602 GCA_044351075.1 Isosphaeraceae bacterium
CTCACAATCAAAACTCTTGCCTGTTACAGCATAAAGACTGTCAACAAGCTGTTCGGCAGAAATTGCACGGCGAGCCGGGCCCAATGGGTCCGTCGCCCCATCTCCCGGTACTGTTGCCGCCTGATAATAGTCGGTGTTAAAAATCAGACGCTCCAGCCGTTTCAGGTCGTAGCCGTTTCGGATGAAATCAGTGGCCAGAGCCTCCATCGCTTCGGGAAAACGTTTCGTGGTCTTTACATCCCAGTCGTCAATCGGCTCAACAAAGGCACGACCGGTGCGAACCGCCCAGACCCGATTGACCAGCACTCTGGCAAAGCGGCTGTTACCCGGCCAGGTGATCAGAGCGGCAAGCCGGTCGCGTGAACTGGCGCTGGCTGGCATAATCTCAGCAGGCAATGCTTCAGAACTGATCGACGAAAGACTCCACTTTGGCTCAATTTCGTCGCCCGCCTCGATGCTGATCGAGATTGCGGGCACTCTCGCTCCGGGGGCCACGGCTACAGTGCTTGACTTTGGCACAGCCAGTGTTTTTCCGGCCAGAAGTGCCGCCAGCTCAAAGAGATCTGACTGCTCGTAGGGATGCTTGGGCGCGTCGTGGCAGCGGGCACATTTCATTTCACTGGCCATAAAGGCTTTGGCCAGAATATGGGCTTTGGCGGCCATGGGAGAATCGTTCTGGCTGGCCATTGAAAAGCCGCCGGCGGCTCCGCCCAGAACTGATCCATCCATTCGCACCAGTTGCGTGACCAGTCGGTCCATCGGCAGATTGTCGCGCAGCGATTCATGCAGGAAGTAGCGGAATGGACCGGTGTTATTGAGTGTCGGCTTGAGAATGCCTGGATTTTCCGCCAGCACATCCTGCCAGTAGCCGACCCAGTTTGACGCCCGCCTTGGGTCGTCGAGCAATCGGTCAATCAGCTTTGCTCGGCGGTCCGTCGAAGGGTCGTTCAAAAAGGCCGACTGCTCTTCAGGCGATGGCGGTATGCCAACCGTGTCAAGATAGATGCGCCTCATGAATTGATAATCGTTGACGGGCGAGGCTGTTTTTCTCGCAGGATCAGCCGCAGCAATCAAGCGGTTGAGTCTTGTCGGAGAGAGTTCCGTCAGATCCTTCAGCCCCTGCGCTGCAAATCGGCGGGCAAAATCATGGCGGGCTTTCCAATATTGATCTTCGGCCGCATAAGCAGCCAGCCGTCTCTGCCGGTTGATTTCGGCGGTGCGGTCTTCTGAATCAAGTCGAAACTGCTTCCAGGCAGAATCTGTTAAGGCCACAGAGTCGGATGGCGTAGCCGCAATGAGATGTGGCAGACCATCGCCACCGGAACGCGGGAGTATGGCCACCAGAAGTTCGCCTGTTTCGGGGCGGGTGCTTTTTTCGCCAATGACGCTGAGAAGCTCGAAGGTATGGGGGCGACCATCGCTGGACCAGACGATTCGCCGCTCCTGTGAATTTGTCTCAAGTGCTTTCCATCGAAGATCTTGTGGGATGGCTGCGGGCGGCACATCCTCATGCCCGCTGGCATTTGGCGAGATCGTTTTCGTCTCTGCGGCACGTATGCCATCGATCTTCAGAATGGAGCGGGCACGACTTCGGATCAATATTTCATAAGTACCAGCTGGGTAAATCTTTTGAATGCTTGAACGAACCAGAAACGGGGCCTTTCGATCAAGCATTGCCCCTTTGTCTGCATATTTATTCGGAAGGTTGACAAAGGCCAGCGAGGGGCTGGACCATTTCTCGTCGGCTTTACGGCCGGGCAATGTGCCGTCCCATTCAGTCGGGAGAGCCTCGTAAAGCTCGATGGAGACTGGCAATTCGGCTGATTTTTCCTCTGCCAGAATGGGGCCGGAGGAATGCAGCCGGAGAGCAACGATCAGAAGCGTGCCAATTAGAAGCCTGAAGCTCATGGCTGAATCCTGAAAATGGCGTTTGTCAGGCATTACAGACGGGTAGGAATTATCAAAATTATCGGCTTAAACGCGACTCATGTCAATGAAAAAATGTACATCATTTCTAAAAATATTGGTTCGCATCTTCGCTTCGAAATTCGTTAATCCAGATTTTATTGCTTAATTTTCGAAATGGTCATCTTGTCTGTAAGATTCTAATTGATATGAGAATGCGTGAAGTAAACAAATGAACTTGCGTTTTTACGGAGTTATTTAAACGACTCTGATTCGCCGGGGAACTTGCGGGACTGAACATCAGCGGCGAACTGGCCGACGGCTTCCCGGATGTTGGTTTTGAGGTCGGCATAGGGGCGGACAAATTTTGGCCGGTGGCCGTCAAAAAGACCCAGAAGATCATGCCCGACAAGCACCTGGCCATCGCAGGCCGAACCAGCACCGATACCGATGGTGGGCACGGGCACGAGCGAAGTGATTGAGGAAGCGAGTGCAGCCGGAAGGCATTCAAGCACGATGCCGAAAGCGCCGGCGTCGGCGATGGCACGGGCGTCGTCGGTGATGCGGTGTTCATTTCGCTGAACTTTGTAACCACCCATTGAATGAACATGCTGGGGCATCAGTCCAACGTGCCCGATCACGGGAATTCCTGATTGAACCAGTGCATTAACGGTCGGGGCGAAGTGGCGGCCGCCTTCGAGTTTCACGGCTGCACAGCCGGTTTCTTTCATCACGCGCGAGGCGTTTCGAATGGCCTGTTCGACGGATTCGTGGTAGCTGCCGAAGGGCATGTCGGCAATGACCATGGCTCGCGAGCTGCCGCGGACGACCATTTCGGTGTGATAGATCATCTGATCAAGCGTGACGGCGAGCGTGTTTGGCCGGCCCTGGACAACGGTTCCGAGGGAATCGCCGACGAGCAGGCAGTCAACTGCGCTGGTACTGTCCATCAGCCGGGCCATGGTGAAGTCGGCCGCGGTGATCATGACAATCGGCGTATTGCCTTTGCTGGCAATGAATTGAGGAACGGTGAAAGGCTTGTTCTGAGTCATATTCATCTGGGTTCTGAGGCCGTCAGTTCAATGTCGTATAGTAGCAGGCCGCCGGATGAAATCACAAGGCTTTGTGGGCCGATTGAGGGCATGAGTTTCTCTTTTTCGGATACCCACTGCGGGTCCGTTTCGAGGGCCAGAAACCAGCGGCCTCCTTTGGATCGGTAAAATTCAAGAAGAGCCGCGGGCGACTGGCCGGATAGGCTGGTGCCCCATGTGGAAGCGGCACGTATCTGTGCATCGGCCGGCCATTCCCAGCGCAGGCCCGAGCGATTAAATGCAAAAATCACTGCCTCAGGACCGATGATCATTGAATCTGGATTGCGATTCATTTCATTTTGAAACTGATTTAAATCTTGAACAATTGGCTGCCACTCAGGCGGAGTTTGCCATGTTCTGGCTGATTGCAGAAAGCCGGTTGTTATTAATAATAAGATCAAAAATATTGAAATTCGTAATTGCTTTTTTGATAATTGATCAATAAAAAGGGCTATCATGATTGCAAAAAAAGGTGCGGCAACGAGCCAGTAATAGCCATGATGGGCCTTGGCACCTACGAGGAGAAGCCAGAAGAGAATTGCAACCAGTCCTGAGAATATCGATTGAAATTTAATTTTCAAAGCGATTGATGAAATGATAATGATCGGGAAAAGTGGTGTGAAGCCACTCCAGAAGATGTTTTTAATCATTTCTTTGAGTTTGGAAAGGTCTGAAAAACCAAGTGGGCCGATCATGAGCCACCAATATTTCAGGCCATCGGCAGACTGCCCTGCCCCTGGCTGACTTTTGATGTAAAGAAATGCAAAGACCCAGAAATACCAGAGAATTGCCGGGATCGAGATAACCAGAATTAAATAGAGGATTTTTTTGAAATCGGCCAGTTTCATTTCAGGTTGACAAAATGCAATCAGAGTGAAGGGAATCAAGGTGATTTTGGTTGTAATTCCCATCGAAATAATTACCATTCCGAGGATTTGATACTTTTTTGATTTGAATTGAATCAGGCCTGAGCCGAGCATGATCAGGCCAGTTGCCAGCGAATCAGGCTGAAATGCGCGGCCATAGCGAATGGAAACGGGCATGGATAAAAAGAATATGAAAGAGAAGAGTGCAACTTTATTATTGGTTTTAGCTTTTGCCCAGAGGTAAAGACCGGCCGCCGTGAAGCAGCTGCCGCATAGAGAAACGAGCCGGCCGGAGGCCTCAAGCGTAAGGCCGGAAAGGATTTGTGTTTTTGCCGTGAGCCACGCATAAATGGGTGGTTCGACAAGAAAATAGCTGGGAAATGGGCCGGTTTGGAGTTTGGGATAAAAAAAAGAACCTCCCTGACCCAAATCTCGGGCCACCATCGCGGTGGGGATCTGTCGGCCGATATATCCTTCAAAAATCGGCTGATTCAGGTAGCTGATCTCCAGCCATAGACGGATCAGGCAGACAAAAATCAATAATGCAATCAGCGGAAATTGCAATCTCGTGATCGGCCTGCTCAGATCCATCTGATTATTCATGAATGGTTACCGCCGGGCTGCCCATTTGGGACGATAACCTGAATAGAAACCAGGATTTGGGTGGTTTTTGGCGACCAGATCCGCCACGATCTTGCCACTTTGGGCAACCATGGGCATGCCAGGGCCGGGCTGAACGG
>JBILGL010000037.1:0-14739 GCA_044351075.1 Isosphaeraceae bacterium
TGGCGAAAAAGCCAAAAGCAAGAATTTTCACAGATCGCATCAAATGACTCCGAATCTCGGGGTACTCGGTTTAGTTCAGGGTTATCACCGATTTGCAGATGCCCGATAAGAGCATCAAGCACTCAAATTACCCGATCAGTACCATCTCGCCAAGTCATTAACGGACAAATCTGTTGAACTTTCACAACTTGATTACTCACTTGTCCAATTTGATACTGGCAACAAGTGCATCAAAATCTTTCGCGGCTGCCTTCATTGTCGCCTTCGGCCCGACCGCCTTGAAAAAGTAAGAAATATCAGGCGTGATCACAATCAGGCCGACCAGTTCAAAGTCAGGCTTGTTCACTGTGTCGGGGCTGCCGGGTGCCACCGGTGCGACATATCGACCGGAAAGCTCAACTTTTGTCACTTCCGTGTTCTGACCCTTTGATTTCCTCGATTTTGGGGTCGGCGGCTGATTGTCATCACCCCGAAACTGCCCAGCCCAACGCTCAATATTCGCCTCAACCGAACCGGCCCCGCCCGGAAAAGCAAAAAGCACCAGCTCGCCATCTTCCTTATCGCCAGCGGTTTTCGGAATCGCCAGCTGTGCACGCCTCATGCTTGATGATGGCTTGGACGACTTCCAGCTGCCGGGCACGTCAAAGGTGACACCGCCACCATTAATTGTCTGTTTTTTATCCTGAGCAAATATTGATTCAAAACCACTCAGACAAGCCGAACCGGCTACTAGTTGAAGAATATTACGACGCTTCATCATTCTTCTCTCCGTTCTGAAATTCTTAGGTCGATAGAAATCGGTGCTCTATTGCCTCATCACTACGATCATGATAAGTTCCCGTCAATAAACCTGACCAGCGGCTTTTTTCAAAATCGCCGTAATTCCCTGATTTTCCCTGACGAGACAATCCATGTTTTCACGACGTTCACTCACCATCACCTTTCCACTATTGGCCATCGGCCTTCTGCTTAATGCCCCTGCCCATGCTCAGAAAAAAGCCCCAACGGGCGTAAAAATTCTGCTCCTTTCCGGCGGAGCTCGGCAACATCATGGTTACCGTGACCAGGCACTGTTACTCTCCAAAGCTATTGAAGATACAGGCCGATATGAAGTGACTATCTGCGAAGATGGCTCAATTCTCACCTCACCTGGCATGGCAAAATACGACGTGCTGATTGTTCATGTCGATCGCCGCGATCCTGAATTTAAATTCACCGAACCACAGCAAAAGGCACTTCTGGATTTCGTAAAGTCTGGTAAGGGCTATATCTCGATTCATGGCGGCGATAATGCGGCCCCCGATTGGCTGCCGGAATGGCGAGAAATGCTGGGCGGAGTTTTCTCGCACATCGGCCTGCCTGATTCCAAAACCAAAAAAGGTGAATTCATGGTGAAAATCGCCAAGGCCGACCATCCGGTCACCAAAGGCCTGAGCGACTTCAAACTTAAAGACGAACTCTATTATCATCTGCAGATGAAAAGGCCTATCGAGCCGCTGGCTGTAGTCGAAGTGGATGGCCAGGCTTGGCCCATCGCCTGGGTTCTTGATTACGGTAAGGGACGCGTTTTTCATACCGTCTTTGGCCATCGCGATTTCGGGCCAGACAAGCACGAACCCCTTACAACACCAGAATTTATGAAAATGGTGCTTCAGGGTATTGATTATGTATCTGAGCCCCATAAAAAAAATCCGTGATTAATCGGAATGCCCTTGTTCATATTCAAAGGTGCGTGGCGAAAATACTCGCCACGCATAAATTGGAGCAAATCATCTCTTCTCTTGATACCTGATGGAAAAACTGTTAAACAATTATTTTAATTACATACCTCCAACATCGAATTTTCCCAAATATCAACGCAAATCTGAAAAGTCACTGTCATGAATCAGAGATCCTTCAACATTCATAGATATGAATTGTTTATGTCGCACTTCATAAGAACAGTTTTTGCATGGCTGATCATCATTCTATTTGCACCAAGTTTATTGAAGGCGGCAGGACCAGAAGATCATTTTGAGCAGAAAGTCCGGCCTTTACTTCTGGCAAAGTGCCAAAAATGTCATGGGGCGAATGTTGCCAAGGCTGGACTTCGGCTTGATTCACGAGAAGCAATTCTTAAAGGTGGTGAGACTGGCCCGGCAGCGATTGCTGGAGAGCCGGAGAAAAGCCTGATGATCCATGCAGTCCGTCATGAGAATGGCTTGGAAATGCCACCGGACGGTAAACTGACGACCATCCAAATAGACGATCTCGCCCGATGGATCAACGAAGGTCTCTACTGGCCCGGTGAAAAAATAAAATCCGATGAAACTAATGAAACCAGTAGTAATCTGATAAATATCGCGCCTCTCTTACCTGACTCTGGCGAACTCAGCGAAGCTCTTCAGCTTTGGCTCAGGGCGGACTCTCTAACGCTTTCCGAAAACGACTCCGTTTACATCTGGCCTGATACAAGTGGCAAGGGCCGAGATTTTTCTGCGACAAAAGGGATTCGTGCCGGAGGCACAGGTCTGCCCGCAAGATTCGTGAAGTCCAGCTCAATCATGGGCCGCCCGGCGATTCGATTTGACTCTGAAACCGGAATGGCTTCATCACCCGATAACCGTGTAAAAATCAATGGCGATGCGGCCTTAACAATCATGATTGTCATGAATCTCAAGCCTCATACCAACCCACCGGGGCACGACACTCTCTTTTCAATCGGTAATCCAGCAAGCCCAAATGATCCTGGTAAACCACTTGCGGCGTTGCTGGAAATTGATCGAAGCAACGGAAATTCAATCGATTTCGCAGGCGGATGGGGGCATGATGTAACTCCCGGCAAGAGTTCTTTTCAATCATTTTTCAATCGCGCCCTTATTCTGACAGTCATCAGAAAACCTGGAAATCTGGCTGAGACAACCCAGTTTTTTGTTAATGGTCGTCTCATCGGTCCACAAACTGGCCGACCGTTGGAAGGTCGGAATGAAAAGCCGGATATTCAGCATCGAAGCGATATTGGGCTGTTCATGGGCAAAGCACTCAGCTTTTGTGGGCCGATTGTGGGCGATATTGGCGAAGTGATACTTTATGACAAAAACCTGCGACCCGAACTCAGGCTCGGCATTGAGGGTCATCTGGCCGATAAATATGGCATCTGGATCAATCCGGAAAAGAATCTGGCACCTCCGCCCAATTTCACTGAAAGTGAGAAAAATCATTGGGCCTATCAGCCACTGAAAAGCCTGGAAAAACTTCCGCTGTCAAAAGCTGATGAAAGTCCAATCGACTTTTTTATTTCAAGAAATCTGAGTGAAAACTCGCTGCAAAAAACCATTGAAGCCGATCGTCTGACACTGATTCGACGCGTCACTTTCGACCTGACAGGGCTACCGCCAACTCCTGAAGAAGTGGATGCCTTTATCGCTGATAATTCTGCAAATGCATGCGCCAAAGTTGTCGATCGACTGCTTGCTTCGCCCAGATATGGCGAAAAGTGGTCTCGTCACTGGCTTGACATCGTACGCTATGCCGAATCAACTGCCAATGATGCTAATGCCATCATGAGATATGCCTGGCGATACCGAAATTACGTGATCGACGCATTCAACGAAGATTTGCCCTACAACCAGTTTTTGATCGAACAGATTGCCGGCGACCTCCTGCCACCAAGCGGAAATGCTGCGACTAATGCTAAAAGAGCAATTGCCACAGGCTATCTGATGATTGGCCCCAAGGCATTGGCAGAGACGGATAAAGAGCAATCGCGCCTGGATATAGTGGATGACCAGATCGATGTGACTGGCCGCGCCATGCTCGGTCTGACTCTGGCCTGTGCCCGCTGCCACGACCATAAATTCGACGCTATCCGCACGACAGACTACTATGCAATGGCCGGTATTTTCCGCAGCACCGAGCCATTCATGGATGAGAACCGAAATGCCACCATGTGGTGGGAATTTCCAGTTCCTTCCGGCAACGGTGGTGAGTCAATCACGATCATGGCCCCTAAAGAGACAATTTCGCGAAACTTGCGTGTACACTTACGCGGAAATCGTTTTACACTAGGGAGAATTGTTCCTCGGGGTATTCCTGCGATAATCGCACAATCGAATTCTGCGAATAAAGAAATTTCAGCAGCAGTTGATCCGCTTCAGCCAGGCAGTGGTCGGCTGGAGTTAGCCCGCTGGATTTCCAGCAGCAAAAATCCTCTGACTCCGCGGGTAATTGCCAATCGAGTTTGGCAGCATCATTTCGGTCGAGGACTTGTCGCCACATCAGACAATTTTGGCACCAGAGGCGAGCGGCCAAGCCATCCTGATCTGCTTGACTGGCTGGCCAGAAAGCTCATCGATCAAGGCTGGCACCTGAAAAAGCTGCATCGGGAAATTCTGCTATCACAAACATACCGCCAGTCGAGCCGGGTGAGTGAAGAGGCCCACAATGCTGATCCAGAGGGAAAGTGGCGATCATGGCATCCCCGACGACGACTATCGGCGGAAGAAATTCGAGATGCAATGCTGGCTGTCAGCGGGCATTTAGACTCAAAACCGGGCACTTCGGAAAGTGGCGAATATCTCAACGAGAAAGCCGAGGGAATTGGCGCAAAAATCAGGCCAAATCGAGTTGCAGCTGATGACCCGTTTTATACCAATTTCCGCAAACGTTCAATTTATCTGCCAGTCGTCAGAAATATGATGCCCGACGTACTGGCTCTTTTTGATGCAGCCGACCCTAATGGTGTCACTTCTGTCAGAAATGAAACAACCGTCGCTTCTCAAAGCCTTTTCATGCTGAATCATCCATTCGTGCGTGAAATGGCCTTGGCTTTTGCCCGCAGGCTGGCCACTGAGTCGAGAGAAGATCAGGCAAAAAGAGTTAATCTGGCGCACCGCCTGGCATACGGCCGTGAAGCGACTAAATCTGAAATTGCCGATGCCAAGGTATTTCTCAATCAATATATTAAAACGGCTGAGCAAGAAAACAAGCCACCGAACAATCGGGAAATAGCGGCCTGGCAGTCGTATTGCCAGACAATTTTATGCTCCAATGAATTCCTTTATATTGAGTAAATCCCCTATGGCCAGAAACTATACGCGCCGTCAACTGTTCAGCCAATCTGCATGCGGCTTTGGGAACCTTGCCCTTGCCGGGCTTCTGGCTGAAAATTCGCCGCAGATCATGGCTGCTGATTCAAATACCAGGCCAGCTACTGGCAAGCCGCATTTTCGCCCCACTGCCCGTCAAGTGATTTTTCTTTTCATGCACGGCGGAGTTTCTCATGTTGACTCATTCGACCCGAAACCGGAATTAAATGCCCGAAATGGTCAGCCACTTCCATTCCCCAAGCCGAAATTTGAATTTGCACCAACTGGCAATCTATTGGCCTCTCCATGGAAATTCAGGCCGTATGGTGAAAGTGGCATTGAAGTCAGTGATCTCTTTCCCGCAATCGGTGGCTGCATCGACGACATCGCCGTTATCCGATCGATGAATGGCGGCGATCAGGTATCGCATGGGCCAGCCCTTCTGAATATCAATACCGGCAGCGGCGTTTTTGCACGTCCTTGCCTTGGGGCCTGGACCCTTTACGGCCTTGGCTCTGAAAATCAGAATCTACCGGGTTTTATCAGCCTCAGCCCATCACTCTATCACGGTGGTTCACAGAATTATGGTTCAGCATTCCTGCCGGCAAGCTATCAGGGCACTCGTATCGGCGATGGGAGCACAAATTTCAAGGAAGCAAGACTGGCAAGTCTTGCTCCCGGCGATGACCCAGCCCTGCAGCGACTTCAACTCGACCTTCTGGCCCGTCGCAATCGTGAACACCTTAAATCGAAGCCAGATCACTCTGCCCTTGAAGCCAGAATCGAATCATTTGAAATGGCTTTTCGCATGCAGGCTGAAGCACCTGTTGTTCTTGAATTGAACCGCGAATCAGCAGCCACCAAAGCTCTCTACGGAGTAGATGAGGAACCAACCGACGAATTTGCACGCCAGTGTCTGCTGGCTCGTCGCCTTGTCGAGTCAGGTGTTCGTTTTGTACAGGTCAATTTCAGTTACCCTCGAAATTATTGGGACGCCCACGGCGATTTGAGAAAAAATCATACGACTAACGCAAAAAAAGTTGATCAGCCGATCGCCGGGCTGCTCCGCGACCTCAAATCACGAGGGATGCTTGATGAGACACTTGTCGTTTTTGCAACCGAATTTGGTAGAACACCGGCCGCACAGGGAACTGATGGCCGCGATCATCATCCACACGCTTTCTCGGTCTGGATGGCCGGGGGTGGCATTCGTGGCGGAATAACCTACGGAAAGACCGATGAGTTTGGCTATTACGTCACCGAAAATAAAGTCACCATGCCCGACTTTCATGCCACCATCCTACACCTGCTTGGCCTGAATCATGAAAAGCTCACGTTTCGCCACGCTGGCCGTGACTATCGCTTGACAGATGTTCATGGCAGTGTTGTCAGGCCAATTATCAGCGATCGCTCCTAAATTAAATCGAATCATTTTAGTTTAAGAAAACTTCATTGAATTTTTGCTGATGCCCGACTAGTCATTATCAATCCAAAACCTGAAATAAACAAGAATAAAGCGAGAATTATCCAAATTATGAAAATGAGATTCAAATATAGATTCCGACTAATAGAGTCATTAGTTGCTTGATAAATTTCAATTTCCTATTTAATTCAAAGTTTCATCATAGTCGGGATATTGTATTCACAAAAGTCAATAAAACCAAATAAAAAAATGTATTCAACTTCCTCAGGTTGCATTTGACGACTCAGCCTTTAATTCGTAAATTGGGTAAAGTTAATCGGTCAGGAGGTTGGTGATGGATTGCATCATGGCGTCTTGCCTCAAGTGATCAAGGAATAAATGGAATGACACAGTCGATCAAGGAGCCAGTGGCGGTAATTCTTGCAGCAGGTCAGGGTAAGCGGATGAAATCCGATAAGCCCAAGGTCTTGCATGAAGTTTGCGGGCAATCAATGATCCGGCATGTGGTCACAGCGGCCTTTGGGGCAGGTGTCAGCGATGTTGTAGTGATTGTTGGCCAGGGTGCTGAAGAAGTGCAGGCCAACCTGAATGGTGTAGCCAATGTGCATTTTGCGCTTCAGGAAAGCCAGCGTGGCACTGGCGACGCCGTAAAATCAGCCAAAAATGTGCTGAAAGGCTACGTCGGGCCGGTAATGGTGCTGGTCGGCGACGAACCGTGCCTGCGCAGCGGCCCATTGGAAGAGCTGCTGGTGCGGCAACGGTCAGAGAATCTTGATTGCCTCATGGGCACCTCCATTGTGCCTGATCCCAGCGGATATGGCCGAATTCTGCGCGACACGACCGGCAAATTCCTTCGTATTATTGAACAAAAAGATTGCTCACCTGAACAGGCCGCCATTCGTGAAGTCAACCCGAGTTGCTATGTTTTCATGGCACCGCTTTTGTGGGAAGCATTGGAAGAAGTTCGGCCCAATAATGCACAGGGCGAATACTACCTGACAGATGTTCCAGAGATTATTTCTCGCCGTGGTCTCAAGGTGCAGGCAATCGCCACACTGGAACCCGACGACATTATCGGAATTAATACGCGACAGCATCTGGCTGAGGCTCATACAATCATGACCCGGCGGATTTTAAATCGGCTCATGGACGAAGGTGTGACCATTTTCGACCCAAGTTCAACTTTCGTCGATTCTCGGGCGGTAATTGGTGCGGATACCGTAATTTATCCATTTTCCGTGATTGATGGCGAAGTGACGGTCGGAAGAAATTGCCGGATTGGCCCCTTTGCTCTGCTGCGGCACGGCACCGTGCTGGAAGACGGAGTGGAAGTTGGGGCGTTTGTTGACGTTGTTCGCAGTACGCTGGGTGCTGGCACACTGGTGCGGCACCTTGCCTATCTGGGCGATTCACTGGTGGGGCAGAAGGTGACGGTGGGTGCCGGAGCGATAACTGCCAACTTTGACGGACGACAAAAACAACAGACGACAATCGGCAATCACGTGACCGTAGGGGCCGGCAGTGTGATGATTGCGCCAACAAGCATCGGCGATCGATCAAAAATTGGCGCCGGGGCAGTTGTAACGCCAACGCGACCCGTTCCGCCCGATACAACTGTTGTGGGTGTACCAGCCCAACCTGTGGCGAAATCTAAAGAGAATGATGGCCTGCCAGTCGATCCGGAACAGCCTCCACGATAATTGGATTTGGATTAGGCCATTGCGGTCGATTTCAGGAAAACACGAAGATCCTGGGCGAATTCGTTCCCAGCTTGTATGATCAGGAAATCAGCCTATAATTTCCGTAGATAGTGAAAAGTGGCAAAAGCCAACTGTCTGGCTATTCCAAGCATTGAAAGGGATGGCTGATATGAGCACGGAACTGAGAATAGGACTTGTCCGCTATCTCAATGCCAAACCGCTCTATGATGGCCTTAACCAACTACTGCCCAAGGCTACTTTTATTACCGACTTGCCAAGCCGTCTTGCAATGCGTTTGCAGGCAGGTGATCTTGACGTTGCCCTGATTCCATCTGTGGAGTTCCTTCGTAGCGGGCAGAAGTTGGGCTATATTGCCATGCCGGGCGTTTCGATTGCTGCGGCTGGCCACGTTCGAAGTGTAAAGCTCCTGAGTCATGTTGACTTTCCGCAGATTCGTCGATTGGCTATGGATGAGGGATCACGAACCAGTCAGGCTTTGTGTCGTGTCTGGCTTCATGGTGTGTATGGTGTTTTGCCTCGGGAGATTGAAGAACTGCCGATTGGAGTGCCACCGGAAGAGTCAACGGCGGATGCTGTGCTGGTTATTGGCGACCGGGCGATGCGCTTGCCTGAAGCCGAATTTCGACATGTTGTTGATATGGGCCAGGCTTGGAATCAGTGGACCGGGCTGCCGTTCGTTTTCGCCGTTTGGGCGGTACGTCCACAAGGCGTCTCAGACCTTGACGAACTAAGTCTTAAATTGATTCAATGCCGAGACATGGGATTGAAGAATGTCTCTAACATTGCAGCTGCTAATGCAGGCCTGTACAACCTTTCGGTTGATGAAATCGTCTATTATTTGACTCAGCAACTATCTTATGATTTTGGTGAAGCCCAGATTGCAGGGCTTCGTCTTTTTGCCGCCAAAGCGAGCCAGATGGGCCTGGTGCCCGAAGGATGTGACATTGTCCTCCACCGTACAAGAGATACTGCAAAAAGCCGTTGATGGTCAGCGAATTTCGCAGGATGAAGGCGTAACGCTTATGCGTTTCGGCAGCCTACACGAGCTCGGTCGTGCGGCTGATGCAATTAGCCAACGGCTTCATCCAGAGCCATATCGCACCTATAATATTGATCGGAATATCAATTATTCAAATGTCTGCGCGGCCGTTTGCGACTTTTGTGCATTCTACCGAAAAGTTGGCGATACAGAGGCCTATGTTCTTGATACTGAAGTGATTCTGAAAAAAATTCAGGAAACGGTTGATGTTGGTGGTGACCAGATTCTGATGCAGGGCGGCCTTCATCCTGACCTGCCCTGGACGTGGTATCTCGATTTATTGCAGACGATTAAGTCGCACTTCCCTAAGGTCAACATTCACGCTTTCAGCCCTCCTGAAATTCATTTTTTCAGTAAGCTCTATCGCATGCCTCTGGAGCAGGTACTAAGCGAGCTGAAAGAAGCTGGTCTGGGCAGCCTGCCTGGCGGCGGCGGGGAAATTCTGGTCGATCGCGTACGAAAAGCCATCACGCGTGGCAAAGCACTCACAGACGATTGGCTGAATGTGCACCGGGTTTGGCACAAACTTGGTGGCAAGTCTTCTGCTACCATGATGTTTGGGCACATCGAGACTCTTGAAGAACGAATTGAGCATCTTGAGCGAATCCGCCAACTTCAGGACGAAACAGGCGGGCTCACAGCATTTATCAGTTGGACATGCCAGCCAGAAAATACGGATATGTCGGACATTCCAGCCGCTGGTGCCTTTGAATACTTGAGGGTACAGGCAATCAGCAGGATTTATCTTGATAATGTGCCGAATATCCAGAGTTCATGGGTTACTCAGGGCGCGAAAATTGGCCAGATTGCACTCGCCTTTGGGGCGAATGACATGGGCTCACTCATGCTTGAAGAAAACGTGGTGAGCCAGGCAGGCACAGTTCATTACCTTACTCTCAGAGAAATAAGACGTTCGATACGCGAAATGGGATATATTCCCCGCCAGCGAAATGTCTTTTATCAATATATTGATCAGGATCCGGGTGAAAGTGATGTTGAATCAATCATCAATCATCCTCGATCCCTGCCAGTGCTGACGTGATTAAAACCATTGAAATTTCCAGCCCGGCTGCGTCATTGTAATTGCTGGGCTATTTTTCGGTATATTTGCATTTCGCTGAACAATATCAGCTAGACAAGCTGTCTCCTGAATGATTTTCCATCCTTCATGCGTGAACGTTTTTTCGTTAAAAACATGCTCAGAGAGCAATGGGTTCGTCAGCGCCTGCGAGAACGCGTCAATTGCAACAAACCGAATCATCAAGTTTTGTAAGGGCGTATTAGGTAGTGTATCTTCTGCGAAAAGACCAACGTAAAACTCGACATCATTAACCGTTTTATAATTCGCTTTCAATATTTGCAGGGCTTCGGTGTTGGTTGTAATGTCTTCAAAAGATCGAGGCCGGGGAAGGCCAACATAAGCCCGATAATCCGAGTAGGAAGCCAGTTCACAAAGCCTACCCTGATCGATTGCGAAATATTCCTGCGGCAGAATCCACTGATTTGTGTTCAGCACTCCAAGCCGACCGGCTTTCTGGCTGCTCAGGTCAAAAAATCCCTGCGCCAGCCCACCAGAGATAATCAGACTATTATTCAGAAAAGTCTGCTGAACGGGATACTTCACTCCGTTCCATTCCATCTCATCGGGAATGAGTGAGTGCCAACGATAAAGCAGGCTGAATTCTGTGGTTATCCAATTAGGCTTATTCCAGGATGCCTTCCAGGCAATGGACGGATCCGTGATAAACCGAGCGGGCTCTGGTCTAATATGATTGATGTACTCCTCAACTACCAGTTTTATAAAAACCACGATTACGATATTACGAGCTGTCTGAAAAACCCGCTCATCGTCCCATCCCTGATTATTCTCTTCAAGTATTACTGCCAGACGATTGTGTTCTCTTAAAAACAGCGTGTTTAAAAGTGAAACGGTTGGTACGGCATTCACTCGATCTCCGCCGACTGCAAAAATCAGTTTTAATAAATCGGGATTTGTCTGTTTATGAAGCCCAAGCGGCGGGTCAAGCAAAGCGAATTCATCTTTGATCTTCCCTGCCTCGTCCATCAGAAACGGTGGATACTCTTCTCGCCCCCTATCCGTTTCGAGTATTTGCGACTTCAACCGACCTTTTTCTCCTCTTTTTTCGCTCAGAAGCCTGAGGGCTCTGGTTTGTTCAGTAAGTCGTCCGTAAAGCGGGCACATGTCAATCTCATTGTTCGAGGTCGTCTGTTTTCGCAGATCCTTCGGTTCATCACCCACCGGCATTCGCGTACGCACAAAGCCATCCGTCAGATATTGGGCAAATGCAGGAAAAAGACACGTTGATTTTTCGCAAAAACGAGGTCCTGTCGTACTTCGCTGAAAAATTGGCAAAATCTTCTCAATTGGTGGAAGATTTGCAGCTTTCCTGGGCGGCAAATGCCGAGCCGACCACTTTTTATCTGTCAGTGAAGTCCATGAAGTGTAATCATGCACCATACTTAACGGATGTGGACGTCTCCGAGCCTGGCTCAGAATAAAGCTAATCATGATCCGGCTAGCCAATCTGGGCGATAGTTTAGAAATCAAGAGCAGGATAAAAAGCTTCAGATGTGCCACAAAAATCTCCTGAAACAAGATGGTTTTAAGTGACTTGAATAGATGCCGTAGAATCAGAATTTTTATCTTTAAAAATAGACTTACAAGAATCTACGAAAATCCAAAAAGTCGCCAGATATACACCTTATGAAGTTCAAAAGCGAGTAATCCTGCTTCCCTTTTTCGGAAGCAGGTTTCAGGGATTAATGATTATTTTTCTATCTCGTGCGGATCAATACTCGTCGCGTTGTCGGCCACGGCCACGCTCGCGATCACGATCTCTTTCACGGTTTCGGTCACGGTCACGATGATCGCCATCACCACCGCCGCCGTAATCACGATTACGGCCACCGCTATAACCACGTTCCTGACCACCACCACCGCCGCCGCCATATCCACCACCGCCACCGCCACTGAATCCTCCGCGATATCCGCCACCGCCAGCACCACCGCCGCCACCCCCGGCCTGACGCTCGCGTGCTTCGTTTACTGTGAGCCTTCGCCCCTGGTAATCTTGACCATCAAGACCTTCTATCGCTGCAAGTGCCTCACTATCCACTTCCATTTCAACAAACCCGAAACCTCGGCTCCGGCCCGTTTCTCGGTCACTTAACACAAGCGCCGACCGCACTTTGCCATATTGCTCAAATACTCCTTGCAGATCCTGTGACCCCATGGAATAAGGTAGATTACCAACGTAGAGTCGCTTGGCCATAGTCGCTTGCCCCTTGCCTGGGGTCTCCATCAATCTTGAATACTCTCTTCAAAGAAAGGCCTGCAGGGTAATTTACGCAACACCGAAAGTTCTTGCGGCATCACGTACCCAATCGACCATGGGGTTACAGGACAAAGCAGATTATTCAGGGAATCGTCGAAAGGTCGGTCAGGAAAACCTGTAACATGGTTTTTACCAGAATGATTGTTAATATACAAGCCATCAGGCAAGGATTTAGGAGAATTTCATTTTTGATTCAGAAAGTTCTAAATTTTGCGGCGATTATATCAAGCAAAAATCCACAGTCATTGCTTATTCAATCACTTTTCTTATGCTTCTGGGACAATCACCAAGTGGTTCATGTTCAACTCATTAATACACTGATCATCGGCCTGTTCTACCACGTGGACCAGTATTTTTTGCTTTCGCCTTGGAAGCTTTGCCCGGAGACTTAATAGATACTTTTCCAGCACTTCTTTCAGTAACAGCCTTGCTAGCCGCTCCACCAATCAAATTTGCCAGGTCCTGGCCCAATTGACGATCTAGATCTCCGACCTGACGCACCAGATCTGCAAATGCATCCGCACCAATCATGACAGCCTTAGGCTTAGAATGAATCGTAAGCACCAGGCGCGAATTCGGGTCTGAAAGCTCATCCAGAATTCTCGGCAATTCCCGATGCAGTTCACAGACGACTGAGTCATCTCTTGTTCCAAAAGTCCAGAGCTATGTAGGGGAATGACAGCAGGGGATTTCCCCGCCGGTGAGAATATTCTGCTAATCTACAATTATTTAATCGGTTAGTCAACAAATAGATCAGGAAAAATTAGTACGATCTTCCTTTTCATTAAAAAATAAAAAACTTCTCTTACTAACAAATTTTCCTTCTTCTATCGCTTCCCTCTGGATGTAAAAAATCTCTCCCTACATGGGCTTCCAGCATGCCCAAGAAAGGAGAGATTCAAAAACTGCGATAGCATGAAGCAGATCGATCAACTCAAGATTCTACGACGACTTCGAAAGAGTGCAAACGCAGAAAGCCCAATGCCTATCATGACATAGCTGGCAGGTTCAGGCACTACATTTGCCGTTGCTCCGAATGTATCAAGTGCAACCAGATTACCATTCAAAGCCGTATCCTGGACAAAATAGCGAAAAGCAAGTCTCCCGCTGAAATTTGCGCCGGGTGTACCCTGATCAACCATCAAAGGGTCAAATGCCATCACCGTACCATTCGAATTCACACTCAGAGTCACAGTGTATTTCGTCCAATTGATTGGGTATCCATCAAGGCCGGTGCTCGTCAAAGTCGTCTGTGCATATGTTGGATTGATATCGAGCAAAAGTGTTGAAAAATCACCTACCGAAGTTGGGCTGTTGCCAACATCCACGCTCGACCCATTAGCACTTATACGCAATTCCAATCGGTCAGGATATTGAGAAGGCTGGTTGGGATCAGTGGTTGATCCTGCTGTCCGTGTCCAAAATGAAAATGAATCTCCATTCGACCACGAAAATTCAGGAGTCAAAAGCCAGTTGCTGATCGTAGCATTCGATGCAAACGTACTAGTGCTTGCATAATTTGCATTGTAGTAAGAATTTGCATTCCCAGACTGGGCCGAAAATAGATTCATCATCGGGTCCGCCTGCATCCATGGGAAATTTTGATTGGCATCAGTACTGTTATTCACTGTGTACCAATCCAAAGGGTTGGGCGAACCACCAGTAGAGAATGGCTGAAAGTTATTGGATTCAAAACCTTGAAAATAACCGGCCTCGACTGAGGTGCCAAAACTGAGCATCATTAATACGGCTGCCATGCCGATAAGATTTTCTATCCCTCTAAACTGAATTGAGGATCGGAACCATTTGAGATTCATTTGGTGCACCCTTACGCTGGAATGATGGCAAAATGCATGCGATCGAATCGGACTAAACTGCCTAACGTTAATAGTTTTCAACATTCGAAATGTGACTCAGTTGCGAACACCTGATCAAAAAAAATCGAAAACAATGTTGATAAAAAGCGACATACGCCATACACTAAAACCATAACCATATGTTTTACATAGACTTAAAACACAGTCCAAAGTTTTTTAATTGTGATCAAAAACAATAATTCTCATTCGTAAACTTATGTCAAAATCCAACCAGTTGAATCAATTCAACTAATTTGCAAAAGCAATAATTATAAGTA
>JBILGL010000683.1:0-4598 GCA_044351075.1 Isosphaeraceae bacterium
CTCGCAGCAAACGCTGGCAACGGCTCAGGTCCGATGCGAGGGCTGGCTCAGGAAAGCCGCCTCTGAGCAGATAATCATGGAAGTGGCCGGTCAAATCACGCCCGATCGTCGCGATGCGGGCGAATTCGCCGGGCGACCAATCGAAAAGCGGCCTCAGCGAACCGATTTGTGGCAGATTCGGTGTTTCGATTCGCTTTAGCCGCAGAAACTCGCCGAACGACAAGGTCGCCAGGGGGATCGTCTCCCAACGACCGACCCCGGACTCCGTCGAGGCGGATTTGAGCGGGGAGGCCGATCCGGTGACCGCGATCCGGTTCTGCCTTTGAAAATCGACCTGATGCTTGAGCCAGACTTGCCAATCGGGCAGGTTCTGAATCTCGTCAAGGAACAAAAACCTTGGATGCGAAGTGTTTCTCGGATAAAGGGCATCCCAGGCCTGGAGCGTTTTCTGGATCCCCGCCAGCTTGAGAATCGGATGATCGAACGTGGCATAAAGCACGTTCTCGCGGGGGAATCCGGTTTCGAGCAGTTTGCGGATGGCCTGCCTGAGTAGCGTGGTCTTACCGGTCTGACGCGCGCACGTCAGTAGCAACGCCCGATGCGATTCTTCGGATCGAACCCATTCCCAAACCTGCCGGGAAGCCGATCAGTCACAGGTCGGCAGACCTTCCATCGATTGACCGGCCCATCCGGGATTGACTCCTGGAGGACCGGAAAAAGTTCGCTCTGTGGTATATCCATACCCTATCACCTCGATTTAGATATAGTATGGTATTCTTGTTTTGCAGATTTTGTCAATTTGTCTTCAATTATAAGGCGTTTCTGTCGCAGCTGGCCATGGATTCCGGTTCCGGATACGGACGAAGAGCAACCAATCGGGTGAAGGGTCATGGGGGGAGAGGCGAGGGGCGGAGCGTCGATTCGTCGCTCACCCACGGGCGCAGCGGCAGCGGAGCGAATGGCGACGAATCGGCGTGACAGACGGAGCATCACTTAACGAATTCAATGGTCATCAATCGTCGGTGTTCAAGATTTCCTGACTGAACACCGAACCTCACGGGCGACGCCGAACCGAAAATGACTCGATGAAAATTTCCGAAAGGCTCCGTATCGACGTCCAAGGTTTGAAGCGTGCACACATCGAATTCAGTGCCTTTGGGTTCCAAGTCTATTGCGAAGCCGGTTTCTCGGTCGGATCTTCGCTGCCGAGCGATCGAGACCTCCTGCCCCGAGTTGGCTCACGCACTTCGGATTTCCCTTTTCTTACGCCACTTTGATCCGATTTGACTCACGTCGCACGATGCGTCTCGGGTTCCAGAGCCAAAGAGATTCGAGAAACTCCAGTGGGTACTTGTAGCACTTCCGGAAGAACCGGCGGACGGGCCTTTTCTGGCGGTAAGCGTCGTCCGAGACCGCCCGCGACATGAGATGCAGCAAGTGCGCATAGTTTTCGGGCATTCGCACCAAAGCTTGCGGCTCGGGATCGGCGGTTTTCCAAGCGAAAAGGGACGTTCCGTTGGAGTCCGGGTGGGAGAGAACCAAGAATCCTGATTTCTTCAGCAAGGCCACCAGAGTCTTGTGGTTGAAGTTGTAAACGTGTGCGAAGTGGAAGCGATTGACGGGAGAGTGTTGCGTGTTCTCGATATCGGGCACTTCGATCGCCAATAGCCCCCCTGGCTTGAGCCACCGGTTGATGATCGCCAAAGAGGCGAACGGAGACGGCAAGTGCTCCAGGACGTGGTTCAAGGTCACGACATCGAACGACTCGGGGGGAATTTCGGCCTTTTCGAGCGTTCGGTTGATGACCGGAATGTCGAAAGTCCTGCTGGAATAAATGGCGTATCCCTCATGCGGCTCGATCCCTTGAGCATCGAAACCCAAGAGTGACGCCAGATAGATGAACTCGCCGCTGCCGCTACCGACATCAAGGAGTTTTTTGCTGATGTCGGTGAAAAGCAGCAGGTTTTCAAGACGTTGCCGCGCCCCTCGGGCGTATCTGAGGAGATGCTTCCGCTGGGGAACATAGGCCATCTTGTAATCGCTTCGGTATTGCATGCTGTAGTATTCGTCAAGTTCAGTCGCTGTTGGAATGGGATGGCTGTGAATCAGCCCGCAACCCTTGCAGATAACGGTCGTCAGCTTCTGAAAATGCCTGCCTCGATCGCCGATTACATGTCGTTCGAAATCTCCGCAGATGATGCAGGATGCCTCGGAAATGAGAGTGTCTTGGACGTAATGCGTCATGGTTCAGACCTTCAAGCTGCGATGATCCGGAGCATGAAGTCATGGCATGGTCAATCGATCAAGTCAAAAATTGGCGTATAGAGTCCTACCGAACTTACTGCAACTCTGTTCGCACATTGAGACAAGCTTGAATCGACATCGTAAGATGGCATTTCCAAGCCTTTAATCGGCTTGGGTTAACGTGGCAATACCTCCCACTCACGGGCTGATGATGTAGCCGACAAATTACGCAAAACATGTGGGTTTTGATGAAAGTCTGGTGAGGTGAGACACGAATCCACAAAAATTCCAGCCAGTTCCGATGATTACTCGATCAGATCTGGTTGACTGATTCCTATCGCGATATTTTTTAAATGATGTCGTAAAGCCACTGGATCGTCCAAGTCCCGCCTTTGAATGACAACAACCGTGTAATCATCGAGTTCCAAAGCAAAGCGAATGATTTGGTCACGCATAGCAGTCTTCGGATCTCCGTGCAGCCCACGACTCATGCCATCGAGATAAATTGCAACTTTCGATGGCTCGTGGAGCCAGTCGGGCTCAGTACTTACATTTTGAGATGTCGTGATCCGTTTGCGACATACACCATTGGGAAAGTGATGATCTTGAAGAATCTTAAGTAGTCGAGCTTCAGGACTGTTCGAAGGTGTCCCATCCGTGCTTTGGACATCTTCAATGACGGGTAAGATCTCCCGGTAAAATGCAGGGTTCTGATCTAGACCATCCATGAGTTCGATCGCTTTGTGGCGATCGAGCATTCCATGATAGAACTGGTTCCGGAAAGTCTTCAGACACGAATAGCAAGCGGTTTCGCAATTCAACGCACATCCGTTGAGAAGCTGTTTTGATGTACCTATAACTTCTGTCCACCTGGTAATGATTTGGTCCAGAAGCCCGGATCCGCCGACCATCGGATCATAAATCAGCAGATCCGTTTGTTGTTCGGTCTTCTTGACTATTAAGAGCTGAAGGTCGTCTGGCCCCATATCCAAAATTCTTGTTGCTGCAGTTCGAATCGCTTCACCGATATTGATCCCAGTGGGTTCATCCTCGACTGAGTGAAATTGGAGCATATCCACATTCGCTCTTGTTGAAAGAGCAATACGTTTGACTTCTTTTCCGCAGCGATCTTGGTGAACGGTCAAGAAATTATTGATCTCGGCGGGAACGACATAGGGCGATTTCGTCGCACCGCAAACGGAACAAATCCAATGGCCAAGCTCACCTGATTTGACCTTGCCGGATTCACCGATATTGACCAGCTCGATTTCTTGTCCTCGTAGGTAACTTACTTCTTGATCACCAATTTTGTAGGCTTTTCCACCACGGTTTCTCTTCAGGATTCGCCCAATAACGGATACCGGCATTGAAAATCTTAAATTCTCGTCTTCGGTGATCCTGCTTTCGTGCATGAGATCCATATCCGTGATCGGAATGGATTCGATCTGCTTGCTTCCGGATTGGCCATACGATGCATCGCTCGAAGCTTCTGAAATATAACCACTTTGCACATTCACCATTAATTGGGATACCTGTGTATCTTCACCCGCACCAAGATGATAACGATTCACATAAAACGAGCCTCGGTTTGCGTAGAGACGATTTCCGGGTACGAATTCTCTCAGTGCTACCACATTGCTTCTTGAAAGTTCGAACGCCTTTGGTCCGGCGTATCTCCCAAACCCTCTTCGTGCTGATGCTACGATCCCGCCCTCGTACACACCATATCCTGGCAAGAAGCCTTCGTTCGCCAGCACAGTCAGTGTGTAAGTCGACCTGTCACTCTTAACAATCGAGCTGATGTAGTCGTCGCATCTTTTCAGTAACTGTTCCTCGTCCTTTTCGATCAGGCCAACGTTTTTCTTTTCGTAAAGCTCTGATCTTGTTTTCCTTGCCCAAGCCAGACGCCGATGTAGCCTCGTCAAGACAGAGCCCAGTTCATTCGCGGTATCCGACAGAACATCTTCGATTGCCTGCCTTTTCGCAAGCTCAGCAGCATCCTTAGGCCAATGTTTTGCAAAAAGGTTTTCCAGTCGTTCGAGAAGCTGGTTCTTGTAGCGTTGAAGCAAGATATCAAGCTGAGCAGTGCTGGTGGGACGATCACGAAACTGATCGTTTTCCAGCAAGTAACTTCGAATAAAAGTGGGAAAGATTTCTTTCAGCAAACCCCTAATTTCTTGGGATCTCGGGTCTTCCGATCTCGACCTTAGCAGCAAATCGGAGAGAATTGCCGATGTAATGTTTCACCCCAAATGGCACTTTGGCTAAGTGAGTAACCGGTCTGGTTTCCGGGTATATTTGAACAGTACCCTGGAGTCTTGATCGATGAGCGAGAAGAAGAAACGTCGGAAGTG
>JBILGL010000039.1:0-14716 GCA_044351075.1 Isosphaeraceae bacterium
CTGTGCCCAGTGCCACGACCACAAATATGACCCGATCAGCCAGCGGGACTATTACCAGCTTTATGCCTATTTCAATAATGCCGATGAGCCAAAAATCTCTGTAACTTCGTCGGCCGTTCAGGGCGAGGTCAAGAAATTGCGGGCCCGGCTGGCGGAAATCGAGAAGAAAACGCCGCCACCCAAGCACAAGGCACTGCCGACGACCGACGAAATTAACTATTTTCGGATTGTCGGCCGAAATGCCTATAAAGAGGCGACGATTGTCAAGGCAGAGGCCCAGCGGGCAAAACTGGCCATTTCTGCGGCAGATCAGTCGGTGCTGGCAAGTGGCCCGAATCCATCCGGCGACACCTATCAAGTCAAACTGAAAACACCATTGCCTCGCATTACAGCGATCCGGCTTGAAACGCTGACTGATCCGTCGCTGCCGAAAAACGGTCCAGGGCGAGCTTCCAACGGCAATTTCATTTTGTCGTCGATTCGCCTGAAATATAACGGCCAGGAAATTGCATTTTCGGCAGCCGACGCCGATCTGGAGCAGGAGAATTATCCGGCAAGTGAAGCAATTAACCGGAAAACAAAGAATGGCTGGGCAATTAATCCTGGCAGTCGAGGCAAATTAAACGAACCACGATCGGCTGTTTTCAGGCTTGCCCGCGAGCTGAATCTGCCGGCCGGGGCCGAGCTTGATCTGGAATTGCAATTTCCTGAAAAACCGGCCACCTACACCATTGGCAAATTTAAAGTTTCCATCACCGATGCCGCAGATGAATTTCTGAACCTGCCGGTGATGGCCCAGCGCATCATCACTTCAACCATTGCTCCGCTGGATGATTCGCAGAAGCAGGCGGTGGTTGATCTGATCGATTTGAAGTCGAAGAAGATTGATCCTGCGGCCGCTGCGCTAAGAGACCAGATACGACAAATGGAAGAGACGGTAACGAGCCTGGCGATGGGCCCGGCTGCCAAGCCACGTAAAACGCAGATTTTCCAGCGGGGCGATTTTCTTCAGCCGGGGGCCGAAGTTTCCGCCATGCCGCTGGAAGCGGCTGGTAATCGCTTGTCGGATGTCAGTAGTCAATCAAGGCTTGATCTGGCGCGTTGGCTGGTTGATCCGGAAAATCCGCTGACTTCACGCGTGACTGTCAACCGGGAATGGCAGAAATTCTTTGGCCTTGGGCTGGTCGAAACGGAAAACGACTTTGGCGTGCAGGGCGCATTGCCGACGCATCCGGAGCTGCTTGATTATCTGGCCCGATACTTCAGCGGCAATGGCTGGAGTTTCAAGGGCCTGCATTATCTGATCGTGACGAGTGCGGCGTATCGACAGGCGTCCGGGCATCGGGCGGATCTGGCGGCGAAGGATCCGCAGAACAAGCTGCTGGGGCGACAGAACCGCCTGCGGCTGGATGCAGAGATCATCCGAGATAATGCGCTGGCGGTCTCAGGCCGGATTACGCAGAAACTGGGCGGGCCACCGGTTTTTCCACCGCAGCCGGCGGAGCTTTTTGCCTTCACGCAGAGCCAGCGGGGCTGGAAGCCGAGCGAGGGAGAAGATCGTTATCGGCGTGGGCTTTACACCTGGATCTGGCGGCAGAGCAAGCATCCGCTCTTTACGACATTTGACGCGGCCGATGCCCAGACGGCCTGTACCCGGCGCGGGCGTTCAAACACGCCCCTGCAGGCACTGCATCTGGCCAATGATCCGGTTTTTGTCGAACTGGCCAATGCCTGGGGCCAGCGGGTGCGGGCGGAAGTGGCAACGGCCAACGACGAGGAACGCATTGAGCAGATGTTTCTGGAAGGCCTTGGGCGAATGCCGAATGTGGCTGAAATTAAGGTGATTGGTGGGCTGCTGGCCGCCGAACGGAAGGCTGGGCGTGATGATGCCGGGGCCTGGACGACGCTGGCCCGGCTGCTGATGAACACCGACGAATTTATCACGCGGGAATGACTTTGGGAGAGGGTATAATGAGACGGCCTGAAAGCGGTTTCGATCCGATCCAGCAGGAGATGGCGCGTCGTCATTTTCTGAAAACCTGTCAGATTGGTCTGGGCAGCATGGCGCTGGCCTCGCTGGGCGACCCGGCGCTGCGTCATCGTGTGGAGGCGGCCGCCACAGCAGGCGAATGGGCTGGGCCGCATTTTGCCCCCAAAGCCAAGGCGGTCATTTTCCTCTTTATGGCAGGCGGGCCGAGCCAGTTTGAGCTTTTTGAGCCGAAGCCGAAGCTGAACGAGCTTTCGGGGCAGGTGCCGCCTGAATCGTTTGTCAAAGGCAAGCGATTTGCCTTTCTCAAGCCGGGTGCGAAGCTACTGGGCAGCCGCGAAAAATTCGCGAAGCATGGCCAGTGCGGCATGGATGTTTCTGAGCGATTGCCAAACCTGGCCCAGATTGCCGACGAGCTCTGCTGGCTAAGGGGTATGAAAACAGACGTTTTCAACCATGGCCCGGCGAAGGGATTTCTGAACACGGGGTCGCCGCAGTTTGGTCGGCCGAGCATGGGCAGCTGGGTGAGCTATGGTCTTGGCAGCGAATGCCGCGACCTGCCGGCTTTTATAGTGCTTCAGTCAGGCCCGCGTGGCCCCCGGGGCGGTGCGCCGCTCTGGTCAAGCGGATTTCTGCCCACACGGCATCAGGGCGTACCTTTCCTGAAAGGCAATACGCCCATACTGGATTTAGCCCCGCCGGATGGTCGCACACGGCAGGATGAATCGGCATTTTATAGCGCAGTGGGCGACTTGAACCGGCTGCGACAGGAAGCAACTGCCGACCCTGAAATCGCGACAAGAATTGCGGCTTATGAAATGGCCTTCCGCATGCAGGCCACTGCGCCGGAGCTGGTTGATTTATCGGGCGAAAGCCCGCTGACGCTGAAGCGATATGGGGTGGAGCCTGGCAAGCCATCCTACGCCACAAATTGCCTGCTGGCTCGGCGGCTGGTGGAGCGTGGCGTGCGTTTTGTGCAGCTTTATCATACGGACTGGGATCATCACGGCGGCGTGCTCGATCTGGGCGATTCTCTGACGAAGATTTGCCGGGAGATTGATCAGCCGACGGCGGCACTGATTCAGGACCTGAAAGTGCATGGCCTGCTGGATGATACACTTGTCATCTGGGGCGGTGAATTTGGGCGAACTCCCATGGGCGAATCACGCGAGACGATTGGCCGCGACCATCACATCGATGCTTATACGATGTGGCTGGCAGGTGGCGGCGTGAAGCCTGGATTCATGTATGGCAAGTCAGACGAGATTGGCTATAACGTGGTTGATCAGCAGGTGCATGTGCATGATCTTCAGGCGACCATTCTGCACCAGCTTGGTCTGGATCACAAACGGCTGACGTATCGATTCCAGGGCCGGGACTACCGTTTGACGGATGTTCATGGCGAAGTCGTTCAAGATATCCTTGCCTGAGCCACTCATGAATCGCTTTTTTCTCCTGATATCACTGACTATTGTCACAACAATCAGCCTGCCGATGCTCACATGGGCAGACGAAAAGCCGGTCGATTATGCCCGTGAAATCAAGCCAATTCTGGAGAAAAACTGCTACGAGTGTCATGGCCCTGAAAAGCAGAAGAGCGGCTTTCGGCTCGATATAAAAAGCCAGGCCTTTAAGGGGGGCAGTGGGCATGGCCCGGCGATTTTGCCCGGCAAGGCTGGGGAGAGCCCGATTTTTCTGCTGACAAGCTCGACGGACGCGGATGAAAAAATGCCGCCCAAGGGCCCTGGTCTGACAACCGACGAATTGAAAACAATTGAGCGGTGGATTAACGGCGGAGCCATCTGGCCGGATGGGCTGGATACGGCACGTGTCAAAGACCCGATGGATCACTGGTCATTTAAGCCGCTGGGTCGAAAGGAGTTGCCGGTCACTGCGAAACAAGGCTGGGAGAGAAATCCGATTGACCGCTTTATCCTGCAAAAGCTCGAGCAAAGTGGGCTTTCGCCGGCGATGGAAGCTTCGCGACGAACCTGGCTAAGGCGGGTTTCGCTTGATTTGACCGGCCTTTTGCCGACGATGGCGGAAGTGACGGCATTTGAAAATGACAATCGTCCGGACGCATTTGAGCGGATGGTTGATCGGCTGCTTGCTTCGCCTCGCTATGGCGAGCGCTGGGCCCAGTACTGGCTTGATGTGGTGCGCTATGCCGATACGCACGGCTTTGAGGTGAATACAGAGCGGCCCAATGCCTGGCCCTATCGTGATTATGTGATTTCTGCATTTAATGCCGACACTCCCTACGACCGTTTTATTCGCGAGCAGATTGCCGGCGACCAGCTCGGGCGTGACTCAGCCACCGGCTTTCTCGTAACGGCGGCCGCGCTGCTGCCTGGGCAGATTGGTGCGGACGATGCCTCCAAGCGGCTGGCACGGCAGGATGAGCTTTCGGAGATTATCATTAATACAGGGCAGACATTTCTGGGTCTGTCAATTGGCTGTGCCCGCTGCCATGATCATAAGTTTGACCCGATCAGCCACCAGGATTACTACGCCATTCAGGGCTTTTTTGCCGGTGTTGATTATGGCGACCGGGGCGTGCCTTCCCGCGAGGCTGCTGCCGCCCGCCGAGCGATTGAAAGTCGAATTGCCGCCATCGATGCCGACCTTGTTCGCTATGTGCCACTTTTTGGCAGTGGAACAAAACGGCCTAAAATCAATGCAAGGCAGAATATCGACCGGTTTACTCCTGTAAAAGCAAGCCGTGTCCGGCTGACGGTTAACAAGACCAATAATCTTGAGCCATGTATTGACGAGCTTGAAATTTATGACCTTTCTGGCGCGAATGTGGCACTGGCCTCACGGGGGGGCAAGGCTTCAGCATCAGGCAGTAATGTTTCGCCCGACCGGCACGAGCTGCGACTGGTAAATAATGGCCAGTACGGCAATTCCAGCAGTTGGATGTCGAATGAAAATGGCGGCGGCTGGGTGCAGATTGACCTGCCCGGCACTTTGACGATTGACCGAATTGTATGGGGTCGAGACAGGCTGGGCAAATTTGGCGACCGCCTGGCGATTGATTACAAAATCGAGATTGCAACCGGCGATGGCCCCTGGAAGCTGGTGGCAGATGCGTCGGACCGCATGCCTTATACAGAAGGCAGAGCACGAGCGGAAATCGCTTTTGATCATTTGCCGAAGCTGGAAAGAACAAGGGCCGAGCAGCTCGTGCGGGAAAAACGCGACCTGGAAAAGAGTCTCGGCAATTATTCGGCGAATGGTGCACTTGTATTTGCAGGAATTTTCCGCCAGCCGGATGACGTAAGGCTTTTGTCACGTGGTGATCCTGAACAGCCCAAGCAGCGTGTTGCGCCGGCCACTTTACCGATTTTTCAGCAGGTCACGCTTTCTTCAGATGCCCCCGACCGCGACCGCCGCCGCGTTCTGGCAGGCTGGCTCGCATCGCCTGAAAACCCGCTGACGGCCCGTGTGGCGGTCAATCGGATCTGGCAGGGGCATTTTGGCACCGGGCTGGTTGATACACCCAACGATTTCGGCCATTCCGGCTCATCGCCCAGCCATCCGGAGCTGTTGGACTGGCTTGCAGCCCGATTTATTGAGTCGGGCTGGTCTGTCAAGCAGATGCACCGGATGGTCGTGCTCTCGGCGACTTACCGCCAATCGGCTGCGATCGACCCGAAATCGCAGTCGATTGATGCCGACGCCCGGCTTCTCTGGCGTTATCCTTCGCGACGACTTGAGGCGGAGCTGATTCGCGACAATATGCTGGCTGTGGCGGGCGGGCTGAACCGTAAAATGGGTGGCCGGGGCTATGATCTGTTCGGCTCGCGTGGCGGGCTCAACGGCTTTCCGCCGGTTGAAAAATTCAATGATGAAGGCCGGCGGCGGATGATCTATGCCCACAAGGTGCGCATGGAAAAGGACATTGTTTTTGGTGCATTTGATTGCCCCGATGCTGGGCAGAGTATGGCCCGGCGGCGGCAGTCAACCACACCGATTCAGGCCCTGAATCTCTTTAACAGCCAGTTTTCAATCGATCAGGCGGCGGCTTTGGCTGATCGCATACAGGCGGAGGCGGGAAGTGACCCGGCCCGCCAGATTGACGCCGCTTTTCAGGCCGCATTTTTGCGACATGTTTCCGCAGATGAGCTCGCCGAGCTGCTGCCTGTGGTACGAGCAGAAGGCCTGGCGGTGCTTTGCCGGGCAATGCTCAATTCCAATGAGTTTCTCTTTATCCCCTGAGGTCTTCCTGCCATGAATCCCCGCGATGAAGATCTTTCGCAGCATGGCCGCCGATGGCTTGATCGCCGCAGTTTTCTGGCCGATTCTGCCAATGGTCTGGGCGCGATCGCGCTGGCGAGCCTGCTGGGCGGAGAGGGTCTGCTGGCTGCCAACGACACCAGTAAAGACGAAATCGTGATCGATCCCGCCAGGCCCTATGCGCCCAGGGCGACACATTTCCCGCCTCAGGCCAGGAATGTGCTTGTGATTTTCTGCGCAGGGGCGGTGAGCCAGCTTGAGACCTGGGATTACAAGCCTGAACTGATCAAGTGGGACGACAAGCCGCTGCCAAATGGCCCACCGGTCACATTTCAGGGACCGGCCGGTAATCTGGCCCGGCCTCAGTATGAGTTTCGCCCCCGAGGCCAGACGGGCAAGATGGTATCGGAAATGATTCCGCATCTGGCCCAATTGACGGACGACATTGCCTTTGTGCATTCGCTGACGAGCAAGTCAAACACCCACGGCCCAGCCGAAAATTTTATTTCCACAGGTTTTATCGAAGATGGCTTCCCGAGCCTTGGTTCTTGGCTTTGCTATGCGCTCGGAAGCGAAAATCAGAATCTGCCGGCCTTTGTTTCGATTCTCGACCCGCGGGGCGTGCCTCAGGCAAGTGTCAATAATTGGGGGCCCGGCTTTTTGCCCGCTGAATTTCAGGGCACACCATTCTCGGCAACTGATCCGGTACGCCATCTTCAGCCCCCTCCCGGCGTGAGCAAGAAGGCCGATGCTGCTGCAAGAAGCCTTTTGCAAAAGCTCAATGAGAAGCATCTGGAAGCGAATCCCGGCGATGGCCGACTGGCGGCCCGCATTGCCAGCTATGAGCTGGCCGCACGCATGCAGCTCTCGGTGCCGCAGATCAGTGATCTTTCCACGGAACCGGCATATATCATGGAGATGTATGGCGCAAATGATTCTTCGAACAAGGTGAAGGCCGCTTTTGCAAGGAATTGTATTCTGGCGCGGCGGCTGATTGAAAATGGAGTCAGGTTCGTACAGTTGTTTAACGGGGCTTACGCCAGCGGTGGCGAACTGAACTGGGACGGCCACAGCAAGCTCAAGGAGCAATATGATAAGCATGCTGCGATTTTGGACCAGCCTGCTGCGGCCTTGATTCGCGACTTAAAAGCGCGGGGCCTGCTGGATGATACACTAGTGGTTTGGTGTACGGAATTTGGCCGCATGCCGATGTTTCAGAAGGGGGCCAAGGGGCGAGACCATAACCCGGACGGTTTTACCTGCTGGATGACTGGTGCAGGAGTGAAGCCAGGCGTGAGCCATGGAGTGACCGACGAGCTCGGTAAAAAAGCGGTGGCTGATATTCACCCTTATTACGACTTTAATGCCACGATTCTGCATCTGCTGGGTTTAGACCATGAACGGCTGACTTACCGGCACAATGGTTTTCGCCGCCGCTTGACAAACGTTGAGGGAAATGTGATTAACGAAATTTTGAAACAGCCGAAGGTATGACCGTTCGTTTTGATTTGCAGGATCGTGGATAATGGAGAAGCTGATCAGCGATGTTTGCTGAGGTTTTTCTTCGTCAAATTCGTAAGAATCGTTAGAATTCAAGATATTGCGCAAGATAAATATAGCCTTTCACTTGACTGGCATCCGATTATAATAAGAGAGAAGAGATATTTGCTACGAATGGCCCACCGATGGCCTGAATGATGAATGCCCGGATGAATGGGTCAGGAGAGACTTCGATGCAAAAGCTGATTCATGTGATGAACAGGCTGAAAAGTGCTGGACTGGCTCTGGCGATATTGGTTGTGCCAGGGGTAGCTGGGGTTTATGCCCAGTCTTCCTATAATCCTTACGAGCCGATGAATAATCAATTTCGGGCGTATGCGAGGCCTGGTGGGCTTAATCCGTTTGACGCGATGTCAAACAATCGCTCGCAGAATAATACGCTTGAGAGCGAGCTTGATTCGCTGATTGGCGGGCGCGAGACGGCAAGCGGCAAGTCGCGTGATTCAGACCGATATTACAATTCGTTTCGCAAATACGACGAAGATTTCAATCGGCTTTATCGCCCGAATCTGGATGTTGACCGGGCTTATAATGAGCGACGCATGACCCGGGAGAGCGATTATTTTAAGGCCCTGCGAGAGAAAGACCCGAAGAAACGGTCTGAGATGATGCGAGCCTTTAATCGGGGCGAAGTCGCGTCATCGGTGAAGGACGACGAGAAAGCGCAGGAGGATGTGCCTACCCGGCGCAGTCGGCTGAAGGCTGATTCAGATTTTGGACGCTCGCGGTCTAGTCGTTCGACACTTTCTCCGCCATCAGACCGATCTACCACAGGCACTTCGCGCAGCGGTGGTGCGGCCGGTGGCGGATCTCGATCGGGCTCAGGCCTTTTAGGGCCAGACCGTAGCAGTTCTTCGAGCAGGCCTGGCTCGCTCACGCAGCGAAGCGGGCTATTGTCGGAAGAGATTCGCCCGACGGACACTCCCCGTGGCTTCGGCTCGATGCGCAGCCGCGAAGAAGAGAAGAAGAAGGGTTCTTCCAGTAACTCCGGTCGCAGCAGCAATTTGCCGGGAGTTCCGGGGCTTGTTCCCTGACCTTCGTACCGGTTGATTTCTGACTTTTTCGCTGACTCACTTGTAATTCCGACCGCTATTTGTAAACTATGTTCATGATGACGGGATCCAGTGCGATCCCGTTAATTTTGGAGAGAGATTGTGAATCGATTCACAATCGTTCCATCGATGGATTCATCATGCTTACAACATTCGACCCGCTGCTGATTTTTCTGGTCGTCGCGATCATCACCGGCGCCAGCATAATCATTCTCAGCCAGGTGATCGGCCCGCGAAAAAATACCGCCGTCAAGCTCATGCCATATGAGTCGGGCATGGACCCGGTGGGCGATGCCCGCCAGCGGTTTGATGTGCGTTATTATCTGATTGCCATAGCGTTTTTGCTTTTTGATGTGGAATTGCTCTATCTTTACCCTTGGGCAGTGACTCACTGGCGTATTGGTTCGGGAGCGGCGGCAGCCACAGCCCCGATTGAGCCATCAGCAACGACTGCAAAATCGACCGTAGTGAAAGCGACCGGCCCATTGGCCGAAGTTGGTCTTCCGCCTGCGTTTCGTGGCCTTGTCTTTGTGGAAATCCTCGTATTCATGGCCGTTCTGATTGCAGCCTATGCCTATGCCTGGCGTAAAGGGGTCTTTCAATGGCGGTAAAACCGGGATTAATCGAGCTGCCGGGCCGCAGTGGCAAATCTGGCAGTGGTGTTTTTGCTCCTGAGGGTACGATTTTCACGACTCTTGACGCTGTCGTGAACTGGTGCCGGAAAAACAGTCTCTGGCCCATGCCTTTTGCCACCGCTTGCTGTGGTATTGAGCTGATGGCCGTGGGTTCAAGCCGATTCGACATTGCCCGATTTGGCGCGGAAGTCATGCGATTCAGCCCGAGGCAGTGCGATTTGATGATCGTGGCTGGCCGCGTTGTCATGAAGATGATGCCCGTGCTTCAGCGTATCTGGCTGCAAATGCCAGAGCCGAAGTATGCCATCAGCATGGGAGCCTGTGCCTCAACTGGCGGGATTTTTGACACCTATGCCGTGGTCCAGGGCGTAGATCGGTTTATTCCGATTGACGTTTACATACCAGGCTGCCCGCCACGACCTGAGCAAATTCTGCGGGCCGTGATGGACGTTCAAGCCAAGGTTCAGAAGGGTGGCAGTGCACTTGGCAATCTCGGTCTCCCAGAACTTCGCCGGATGGAAGAACAGCTGGTTCAGATCAAGCCACGTGCAGCACTACCTGGGGTGGCAACAGAGCGAGCTGATGAATCGCGTTTCGGTTATCGGCTGCCGGGTGGTGAATCGCTGGTTGGTCGTCGCGATTCTTGAAAGACCTGTCGATTCTGCGACTAACATCAACTTAACAGAGCAGACTTGATCGATATGAAGACGCTGAAAACTCCGGACAAAACGCTGGCTGAGCTTCGAAAGCTCTTGGGCGAAGGTGTTTTTACGGTTTCAGAAAATCTTGATAATCTTCGCCTGCATGTACCTGCAGCCAAGTTGATCGATCTGCTCACGGCATTGCGTAATGATTTCGGCTTTCAACTCACGGAACTGGGTGGCGAAGATTATCTTGGCTACCCCGGCCGGTCAGCCAATCGCGATCGTTTTGAGGTTCACTATATTCTACTGAATCACGAAACTACCGAGCGGCTGGTGGTGAAGACTGGCGTGAGCGACCCAGACCCGACCCTGCCTTCGGTTTACTCGCTCTGGCATGGTGCGGACTGGATGGAGCGTGAAGTATTTGACATGTATGGCATCGTCTTTGCGGGTCATCCTGACTTGCGTAGGATCCTGATGCCGGAAGGATTTCGATCATTTCCATTGCGGAAGGATTATCCGCTGCGTGGACGTGGCGAACGGCACAATTTCTCGCGTCTGACGCGAGAAGAGTCGTAAACACTCTTGGCGGTTTGTCTTATCTGATCAGGTCACTCGATTTTTGCAGGATAACGCGAACACATGCCGGTCAATCTTCTCGACGAACCCGACATTCAGGCGGAAAGCCGCGATTATCACTGGACGCTGAACTTCGGCCCCCAGCATCCGGCCACGCACACGACGCTCCGTCTGGTGCTTGAGCTGGAGGGTGAGACGATCCTGAAGGCGACTCCTGATATTGGTTACCTGCATTCGGGCTTCGAGAAGCTCGGTGAGCATCTGAATCTGAACCAGTATGTGACGGTAGTTGACCGCAAGAACTACATCAGCCCGCCGATGAACGAAGTGGCCTGGCACAATGCGGTGGAGAAACTGCTGGGCATTGAGCTGACAGAGCGATGTAAATATATTCGGGTGATTATTGGCGAGCTGGCCCGAATCAGTGATCACCTGCTCTGCGCGGGTGCAGCCGCACTGGACTTGGGCGCATTCACCGCATTTCTTTATGCGTTTAACCTGCGTGAGCAGATTTACGACATTTATGAAGAGATGTCGGGTTATCGCTTTCACCCTGGTTTTACCCGGGTGGGCGGTGTGATGTATGACTTCACCGAGCGGGTGATTGATCGAGTTGAGCGTCTGCTGAAAACGCTGCCTAAAGTGCTGGCCGACATGGAAAAGCTCCTGTTCCGGAACAAGATCTTTCTGGAGCGTATGCGTGGAGTGGGCACTCTGACCAAGGCCGACGCCCTTTCATTCTGTGCGACGGGGCCAGTGGCCCGCGCCAGTGGTGTGACGTATGACTTGCGGAAAGACGAGCCTTATCTGGTCTATCCGGAATTTGATTTTGATGTGCCTTATGCCACCGAGGGCGACTGCTTTGCCCGTTTCCATGTGCGTATGGAAGAGATGGTGCAGGCGTCGAGGATCTTGAGGCAGGCTCTGGATAAGTTGCCTGGCGGGCCGGTGAATGTGCCAATCGCCGAGAAGTTCCCGATGCCTGACAAGGGCACGACATATAACAGCATGGAAGGGCTGATTCAGCACTTCGAGCTGGTCATGCCGAATCGTGGTTTCCAGACACCGAAAAACGAAATCTATGCGGCGGTGGAAGGCCCTAACGGTGAGCTGGGTTATTACCTGATCACCGACGGCACGCAGGTGGCCTGGCGCACACGCACGCGTCCCCCTTCATTCATTCACTTCCAGCTTTTCCCGCACCTGATCCGTAATCACATGATTTCCGATGTGGTTGCTGTGCTGGGCTCGCTGAACATTATTGCCGCCGAACTTGACCGCTGATCACAGGGTAAATACGGAACTAGATGCCAGTCATGACCATTTCATCACTTGCCACCCCTCGACTGATTCCGGAAGCCCTTCGGCTCAAGATTGAAGGTTACATTCCGCGGTATCCGAGCAAGAAGGCTGTGACGCTCCCTGCCCTGCACATGGTGCATTCGCATTTTCGCTGCGTGCCGTATCAGGCGATGAAAGAGATTGCCGAGATTCTGGAAATCTCTCCGGCGGAAGTGGCCGATACGATGAGCTTCTACGGCTTTTTCCCGCAGGCACCGCTGGGCGATGTGCGTGTCTGGATCTGCCGCTCGATCTCATGCATGCTTCGCGGTGGCGATGAGCTGCTGGAACATGCCTGTAAGCAATTGAAGATTGAGCCGGGGCAGACGTCAGCCGATGGCAAGCTGACGGTGGAATTTGCCGAGTGCCTGGGTGTGTGTGATCATGCTCCGGCAGCGCTGGCGGATGACGGCCGGGTATATGGCCCGCTGGATGAAGCCGGTGTGGAGAAGATGCTGGAAGAGCTGCGTAAGGGGCCGGTGCCCCCGGAAGAGTTGTAAGAAGACAGTGCGGTTGGAGTTGAGTCGAGAGTTGTCCGCCCTGTTGTTGATGGAGAGCTACTACTGTGGCCGCTTTTGAACCGGTACTGAGTCGAAACTGGAATAACCCTGACATCCTTTCCGTTAAAACTTACGAGTCCAAAGGCGGTTATGCGGCTTCGCGCAAGGCCTTGACGACGATGTCGCCTGACGACGTTGTGAATCTGGTCAAGGCTTCCGAGCTTCGCGGCCGTGGTGGTGCCGGTTTTCCGACTGGTATGAAATGGTCATTCCTGCCCAAGGATCGGCAGGAGACTTTCATGTGCATCAACGGCGATGAGAGCGAACCGGCCACGTTTAATAATCGCTATCTGGTCGAAAAAGATCCGCACCAGTTTATTGAAGGGATTTTGATTGGCTGTTATGCGACAAGAGCTCGCACAGCTTACGTTTATCTTCGCTTTGAATACATCAAGGCCGTTCATATTCTGGAAAAGGCGATTGAAGAAGCCCGTGCAGCGGGGCATCTGGGCAAGAATATCTATGGATCGGGATTTGACCTGGAGATCTGGTGCCACCGTGGTGCAGGAGCCTATATCTGCGGGGAAGAGACTGGATTGATTGAATCGCTGGAAGGTAAGCGTGGCTGGCCTCGGATTAAGCCCCCCTTCCCTGCGATTGAAGGGGCATTTCGCAAACCGACGGTTGTCAACAATATAGAAACTCTGGCCTGTGTGCCGCATATTGTTGAACGAGGGGCAGACTGGTTCAAGTCCATCGGTACACCCAAGAGCTATGGGCCCAAGCTTTACACGATTTCCGGACAGGTGAACAAGCAGGTTTGTGTTGAATTGCCACTGGGCGTGACGACTAATCAGCTCATTGAAGAGCATGGCGGCGGCGTCTGGAAAGGTCGTAAAGCCAAGGCGGCGGTGCCGGGCGGCATCAGCATGGGCATTTTGAAAAAAGAGGAATTTGATATTCCGCTGGATTTCGAGGAGATTCGTAAGACTGGTTGTCTTGGTCTGGGCACGGCCGCTGTGACGGTGATGGATGATACGACCCGGATTATTGACTATCTCTATAACACATCCCGGTTCTTCGCTCATGAGTCGTGCGGCCAGTGCACGCCCTGTCGTGAAGGCACCGGTTGGCTTTACAAGACGATCAAGCGGATTCGGAATGGTGGTGGTCGAATTGAAGATCTCGACCTGATGAATCATCTGGCTAATAACATGGGCATCACGCCGGGCACGACGATCTGTGGTCTGGCGGATGGTGCCGCCTGGCCGATCAAGAACGCGATTGCGAAATATCGGGACGAGCTGGAGGAGTTCATCAAGAATAATCAGAATCCGGCGGCCCGGATCACAGCAGCCCAGGATGCAATTTCCAGGGGCGCTTCACCGATTGCGATGAACAGTTCGATGTTTGTGCCGGGCATAGGTCTGGCAAAAGCGCAGGGGACGAAGTAACCGGCGCATTCAGAGCGTAAATAAGCGAGATCAGAGTACTTTCGACGGAAACGGCAATGGCGACCATCATCATCGACGGCCAGAATTACGAACTGCCCGAGGGCGCGAAGTTTAACGCGATTCAGGCAGCACGTCATTTCGGCATCGAAATCCCGTATTATTGCTGGCATCCTGCCTTATCGGTAGTTGCCAATTGCCGGATGTGCGAAATCGAGGTCGGCACAAAAGACCCAGCCTCTGGCGAAATCAAGATGCTTCCGCGTGTGGTGCCCGGCTGCCAGACTCCGGCAAAAGACGGCACGGTGCTGGTCACCAACAGCAAGAAAGTGCTGGAGCACCGCAAGAACATTATGGAACTGCTGCTGATCAATCACCCGCTGGATTGCCCGGTCTGCGACCAGGCTGGCGAGTGTGGCCTGCAGGATTATAGCTACAGCCATGGGCGGGCCGAGCACCGCTTTGTCGAAGAACGTAATGTCAAGCCTCGCAAGGATGTATCGGATCTGGTCGTTCTCAATACCGATCGCTGCATCATGTGTACTCGATGCGTGCGATTTACGCGTGAGATCACCGGTACGGCAGAGCTTCAGGTGATGCGTCGTGGAGATCATGGTGAAATCGCCATCTTCCCGGATCAACCACTGGATAATCCGCTGGCGGGGAATGTGGTTGACCTCTGCCCGGTCGGGGCTCTTCTTGACAAGGATTTTCTGCACAATCAGCGT
>JBILGL010000404.1:0-4584 GCA_044351075.1 Isosphaeraceae bacterium
TCTCCGCATCTTTCGCCTCCCCGTCAATCTCAGCAGCACGCCTGGCGCCCATTTTCGTCTCATCGAGAAAGTGCATGCATGCACTCATGCATTATGACTCGTTTGAGGGTGGTTCGTCAAGCACGCCTGGATAAAATTCGCGGGTCTTGCGGATCGAATGGGTCGATCGGCGAATTTTGAGCCTCCAAGCGGGCTCGCCATCGACAATATCACTTGGAGTGTGACTTCCATTAGGGTAAAGTCAAACGCCAAACCAAAATTCAACAGTCCCACAGTTCAGGCAATCTGCAAAGCCCCGAAAAATAGAGAATATTTATGGATCGTATCGAATCTGGCGAAGCACCAAAAGCCCTATCCGAATCACTTCTCTGGGCCGCCGTGCCCGTGCCCTGCCGCCATTCGGGCGAGATTGATACCGATGCCCAAAACCGCTACGCACACTGGTTTTTCCGCCAGAAAACCGATGGCGTCGTCGTCTGGGCACACACCGGCAGAGGCCTCCACTGGAACGAAAACCAGCGTGGTTTGATCCTCGAAACCTGGCATAAAAACCGCACAACCGGCAAATTTGTTATAGCCGCCGCAGGCGCACCACCTTCTGCAAAATCTTTCGCAGATGCACTTGCAGCGGCCCGGGAGATGGCCATTCAGGCTGAGACGCTGGGTGCCGACGCCATCATGATTCACCCGCCCACCTTCCTGCGGGGCGATGATCAGATCTGGCAAAAGTGCTTCGCTTTCCATCAAGCCGTGCTTGAGTCGGTCAAAATTCCAGGTGTCCTCTTCTACCTCTATGAGAAGGCCGGCGGATTATCCTACCCAATGGATCTGCTGGACGATCTTCTGATCCTGCCGCAAGTGCTTGGCATTAAAGTGGCTACGCTTGACTCCGTCATGACCTTTCAGGAGATTGCCGGCGTGATGAAGCTGCATCCCGATAAAAAACTGATCACCGGCGAAGACCGTTTCCTTGGCTATTCGCTCATGGCAGGTGCGAAATCGGCCCTGATCGGCATGGCGTCAGCCTTTGTGGCACCCCAGGCAGATCTTATTAAAGCATGGCGTGATCAAGACTTGAATCGATTCATGAAGCTCAGCCAGATCGTTGACGCCTTTGCCATGACAACCTTCCGCAAACCGATGGAGGGCTACATTGGCCGCATGCTCGCCTGTCTTGTGCATGAAGGTGTCATACCAGCCGAAGCCGCCTTCGACCCCGACGGGCCGGGGCTGGAGCAGGGGGAGTTTCAAAAAATCGGTACCATTATTGGCGTTTTGCAGAAACGATATGCACAACTTTCAGCTGGCCATGGGTACTGAAATATGGTTCTTCAGAAAAGCTGATCCATCAAGGTTTTCACGAAATCCCATCTATTTTGGCTGATTGTCCATCAATCAAGGCAAGTCAGGCAGATCCAAAGGGCAAGCGAGGGATTGATTCTGAAACCCCCATCTATTTTTTTATCCGTTGCTAGCGCTCTTTTATCCGTCGCTAGCGCTCTTTGAAGTTGCGTTTTTTATCGTATCAGCCTTAAATTGAGGCTCCAGAGGAGCTAGCTATTTATAGTTATAGTCTCCGGCCGTAGAAACCAACTAACTTTTATTGATTTTCACTCAAAGATCAAATTGCAGCAAATCCTGGGATTTCAGCAAATCGACGATACAAAAGCACAACTTGAAAGCTGTCACTTCATGTTAGCCTGCTTGAGCAGTTAAGCAGACAAAAACATCCGGTTTTCAGGATAAACTCAGTTAACCGAAGCAAATGCCAGAATGACAACTCAAGGAAATACGGTATTGCTTCACCCCAAAGGACAACGTTTGAAAAAAATCCGGTTGAGACTGGTGTTGGTCATTAAGTTAACTTGTTAATATGATTGAATAAACTGCCTTGAACGAATGCCTTCTTTTGAGTATTGCGGAGTAAGGTATAATCTGATGCTATCACGTGCTCTAAGATTCATTTACTCCAGACCAGTCCTGCGAATGATGTACTGGTATTTCCGTACCCCTTTCTCTTCTTACGCGGCTTATTGTTTTGCAAAAGAGCGAGTCGGTCGAGATTTGTTGACTAATGGTCAGTATCGAGTCTTGAACGGACCTTACAAGGGCATGTTATATACGCGGCATGGGTCGAGCTTGAATCTCAATTGTCTTTTAGGCACCTATGAGATGGAGATTTGGACCGTCATCGAGTCCGTTCAAGCCGGTCGTTATGATCTCATTTTAGATGTTGGCTGCGCAGAAGGTTATCACGCATGTGGCTTAGCCAAAAAGAGCGGAATAGATGTCATTGCTTATGACAATATGGTATCAGCTCGACAAGATTGTGCTGAGATGGTACGTCTTAATGAATTAGAGGACAGGGTTACAATTAAAGCATATCTAACACATGAGGAAATGGAAATTCACTGTGCCGGAAAACGTGTTTTCGTATTTTGCGATATTGATTACGCAGAGAAAGAGTTGCTAGACCCAGTTCGTGTACCATCCCTCAGACATACGGACATCCTCGTGGAAACTCATGGGCTTAGAGAACAAAGTGATGAAAACACATTACCCATCATTTTAAATCGATTCAATCAAACGCACGAAGCAACTGTTTTCTCAATGCAGCCTCGATTTCCGCATCTTATGTGGGATTTCGTTGAAAAGGGAACTAACCATCATTTTGCAATTGGCAAAGTGAGAGATGAGCCTCTTTGTCAAGGATTTTTCGAAGCTAGAGGTTGCAATTCATGGGTCTGGCTAAAGTCAAAGCCTGATTAATAAAATCTCGACTCAAACTGAGAACCTGAGCTTTTCCACTACGGGATCCAGTAAGAAAATTGTCCTGAGTCGATCGACCATCGCATAAAATATCTCACTGAGCCACAAAGCTACGGAGATGGATAAAAGAAATTTGAACCGTAATTTTATGGTTTTAAAAGTGTCTTGGTGGCTTTATGACATAAACGCATTAGCAAAGAGAGCTTTCACTGAAGTGGTGAAGCGATTGTATGATGATGGGTGAATTACCGATGCCCATTTCGTCGCAACTTGATCATGCCTGTTATTACTTTCACTTGATTTTGCGTTCAAAAAGCTCAATGACAAAGCTTGGGAAATCACTTCACTTTTCTTTACAGACTGACCCCGTCGATGAGCGCGACTAAAAAAAGCAAAAGTGGAGTGATTGTATTTCAAAAAAAGACCTGATTGACAACTCTTGAGAATTCATAATAGAAATGGGCATTAATAATATGGTGACGATTGCACACCAGCTTGGCTAAAGCAATGGGCCAGGTGTCCTGATTATTCAAACAAATTAACCGGAAATGAAAGGGGAACAGGGATGTATTTCCTGTTGCTCATTAACCATTCGGCCGGATACGATGAGGCCAGTCGATCAAGGTTGCCAATCTCAACAAAGAAGCAAAGCACAAGCATGAAACGTCAACACATCGCCCTTGGACTCATCTGCTTATTGACGTTAGCGCTTGGCATGAGTGCGGCGATGAAGCTTGCCGGCTCGCCGGAAGTGATTGAAGGATTCACCAAAATGGGGCTTGGCGATTGGCGAGTGATTATCGCCATGGGCGAAATCGCCGGCGCAGCACTGTTTTTTATTCCGAAAACGAGGAATTTTGGAGCCCTGGTTCTGTCGTCGTACATGGGCGGGGCAATTATGGCACACATGAGCCACGGCGAGGCTTTTACAGCACCAGCCATCTTTCTGATTCTGATCTGGATCACCGCCGGATTACGTGAACCAGGCCTATTTGGACTGAAGGCTGGCAATTGAACTGAATATGATCGAATTCCAGAGAACAATTTATCTTTATCAATGGCCGGAGGCCATATCTATGAATAGGCATCTCCTCCGGAACCCCCAAAAAAACTGAAACACCGGATCAGTCGTCATCGACTGATTCTTCAGCACCTTGTTTGACGAAAGTCATTACGCCATAAACTAGCAGCAGAACACCAACAATACCCGCACCCAGAATCAACCATTGCAGGGTATCAGGCGAAATATTCAGCTTTTTGCCGTAAAGCGTGACACCGGCAGCACTATTTTCCTGTGCTTCTTTTCCAGTTGTCAGATAGACAAATCCGGAAACGCCCATCACACCGATTCCGCAGAGCATTCTGAGAAGGGCTGAAACGCTTTTCATCGGTCCTCCAGTCTCACTTCAAACACGTAAAACCGGCAAATCATACCAAGGTTGAGAAATCAACCACACACGTAAACAAGACTGCTGCCAGACACACTGAAGTGCTGGGATGAAGATGATTTAGATGATGGGTTGATATAATAAATTATCTCGTATGCTGCCAAAGAAGGCAAGCGTGTTTTTGATTGTGGTAGCTATTTTTTATACCTGCTGATTCAAACAAACCCGAAATGTAATTTAAACTCAATTCAGCGAGAAAAAAGCCGAGCCAGGTGACCCCAATCGCAAGCTTTGAAGTTGCGTTTTTAGATGAATCTGTTTTCTTTGCGGCTCCGGAGGAGCCGTCTATGAATAGATATGGCCTCCGGCCATTTAAAAATCCTATCGAATCCTGGGATTTCAGCAGATCGACGATACAAAAGCGCAA
>JBILGL010000405.1:0-4568 GCA_044351075.1 Isosphaeraceae bacterium
AAAATCAAATTTATTAATATGAAAAATGCAAACAGACAATTTAATTTTGCATGATAATTGGCTTATGCAATATTGATTTTTACTGAACAGTTAACCCATATTCATAATCATTATTGACAAAACTGATTTTCTGGACGAGCTTTACGATCGATGCATCAAATACAACCGCTTCACCATTATCAAGTTTAAACGACCTGATAATATTGCGAATCGTTTCTTTCTGATCCACGCTGAGTTCATCAATGATCAGATAAACATGAATATTGGAACGAAATGCCTCTTCCAGCTTCTTTTCAAAAAAACTGATAATCGCCCGGGTATTTATCCCAGGTTTCATCTCTTTCATCCAGGTATCGATCTGTTCCTCCAAAAATTTATCTCTTGATGTATAGTCAATGATTTTACCGATCCAGTCTTTAATATTCTCATTTCTTGTATTCTGATCTGTAATAATGCTGAACGACGACGCGAAACGCATTAATTGTGGAATGATCTGACTGTTTAAATATTGTGATTTATCTGTCGCTCTTGTCTTTCCTTCACCAAAACATTCATATTCAACCAGACTGATTTGAAGAGGGCATCTGGCATTTCGATCGTATGTAATTAATAATGCATCTGGTATTGTTCTGATGCCTTGAACAACATATCCATCGCGTTTCGGACCAATCGTCATAAACAATCGATTCTCAGGTATTAATATCGTTCGATCACGCTGATAATTTGTAAACAGCTCAAAGAAGTTTTTATTTACAAGAGTTTCCAGGCCTCTTAATCGATCGGTTTCATTTAAGAAACTTACTGTCTGAAAAGTTCCCATAATTCGAATTTCCGCATCAGGCACTTCTTTAATCACTCTTTCGGCTTCAATTTCATCGACAATCTCCTCAATTTCTTCTTCGACATCTTTCTCTTCCCATTTCAAATCGGCACGATTACTCGTCCGATTTTTCTCAAAAACAGCATTTATTTGATAAACCGCCTCTGAATCAAACGCTTTCGATCCCTGTAAATACTTTAAATTCCAATAAGTTCCACCTATTTCGGCAAGAAAATCAAGATGAAACGGGTTACAGAATTCAATATTCTTCACAGAGTAACAGGAAATATAACGATCTCTGTCAGACCAAGGTTTTTCATCCGTGATTTCATCTAATTCAAACCTTGCAGCACAAACTGTTTTCTTGCCCTGTTTTACAAGAAGATAGATCAAATCACCTTTTTGTGGGCCTCTTCTTGTAAAACCAGCAACTTGATGATCAAGACACAAATTGAAATTTTCAATTGATTTTCCGCAATGCAAGGTACGAATCATTGAAAAATCCCGCTCAATTACGCTTCCCAATTGTTCATAGAAATAGAAATTCTAATCTGTCAGACCAATCCCCTCTTTCACTCCACCATTAGCAGCTCATCCTCGCCCGATTGCCGCGACTCTTCCGACATCACAATGATCTGATTGCCGCTTCGTAATAATCCAATCAGACCGTCAAATTTCCAAACCCCGTCTTCTTTCAAAAACTGATAAATCGGCCCAATGCGATTCGTTGGGCAAAGCCAGATCGCTTCGCCCTCGCGCCAGGCCTGAAAATTCTTATGAATAAATCGCGGGAAACCCACCATCCCGCCCGAGGCAGCGGCACGCAACTTGTGCGTCTGCAAATAACGATTGGTGCAAAGCGATCGCACCGATTCGATATCCTGCGCATTGACAGCCACCGTCAAGCGGGTGTATGCCGTTACTCCAGCCCGCGTCTCCTGCGTGCTGAATGCCAGCCAGACCAGCACGCAAAGCACAGCCGCCGCTGATCCGCCAATGGCAATCCAGCGGCTGATCTCTCCAGCTTTCGATGATTTGGTGTCAGAGCTCGTGCCGCCGGGGCCAGTGGTCATCCGATGGGGATCTCAAGCAGGCCACGCGTCACTCGAGTCACCGCCGACACCGCAGCTTCCACCATCAGCCTGCCTTTTTCGGCGGTCGCTTCGGAAGGATAACCCACCGCGCCGTGGTCCGTGCGGCGGCCAAAGTCACGGGCCCAGAAGATCGATTTCACCGATTCGGGCGTCAGGTCCGGGTCGTCGGTGATTTCATCGGCCCTCACAAGTTCGGGCCGCAGGTGCATCATCATCGATGTTTCCAGCTCGCAGGCGTGGCCCATCGCCTTTCGCGGGCCGGTGCAAAGGGCCGCAAGCTCTTTGGCGGCGAGATCCCAATAGGCGGCACCTGTCAGAATCGCGCCGGGGAATTCACGGTCAAGCCGCCGCAGAGCAACCTGGAGCGGGTCAATATTGCCACCGTGGCCGTTTAATAGCATGACCCGGCCAAAGCCGAAATGCAAAAGCGGGCGAAGAATCTCCATGAGCATTAATTCATACGTCGGCAGGGTGGCAGTGAGTGTACCACCGAAAGGCAGGTGGTGTTCACTGGCACCAAGCCACTGAGTGGGCAAAAGCAGCACATTCTGAGGCAGATTCTTCTCAACGCCCTCAGCCACGGCGGTAACGAGCACGGTGTCAGTCACGACAGGCAGATGGCGTGAGTGCTGCTCAATGGCCGCGATAGGGGCTATGACAACGACACTTGATTTATCGATCCGGCTGATGGCCGGGGCGGTCATTTCCGCGAATTTCATGAACGGCTTTTCCTCTGCTAGTGAAGGACGCGAACGAGAATGATGATGGCGATAAAGTAGTATATGATCAGGCCGGTAACATCGACCAGCGTTGAAATGAGCGGGGCCGAAACCACGGCAGGGTCAATACCGAGCTTGGTGGCAACCAGCGGCACCATGCTGCCAACAATATTGGCCCAGACACAAATGCCCATCACCGTCAGGCCGATCACAAGCCCAAACCTCGACGGCATTCCCAGGCCAATCCACGCAAAGAGAAAGCCGAGTGCACCAAGCAGCATCCCTAGCAGCAGGCCAGTAAGCCATTCACGCAGAAGCACGCGAAAGGCATCAGCGAAAGTCACTTCACCCAAGGCCAGAGCTCGGATGATTGTACCAACGGCCTGGCTTCCGGCATTGCCGCCTGTGCCAATCAACAGAGGCACAAAGACGGCGAGGCTGGGGATCATCACATCAACCCACTTAAAGCTCTCAAGCACCCAGCCAGTCAGCGTGCCTGAAAGGAAAAGCGGCAGTAGCCACGTCAGCCGACGACGAACGGACGAGCCGATACCTGTTCGCCAATAGTCATAGTCTGCCTGTTCGGCGGTGGGCGAGCTCACACCACCGAAGGCAAGGATCGACTCGCCCTGCTCCTGGCGAAGAATGTCCATGGCGTCGTCGTGTGTGACGATACCGACCATGTGGTCGCTGTCGTCCACAATCGGCAGGGCGTAAAGGTCGTATCGCTCAATCTTGCTGGCCACTTCGCCCTGATCATCCTCTACCCGGCCGAGGATCACGTCGTCGTTCATAATGTCTTCCAGCCGGGCATTAGGCCTGGCCAGAATCAGTTGCGGAAGCGAGACGAAGCCAAGGAGCTTGCGGTGAGCGTCGATGATATAGGCGTAGTCAATCGTCTCTTTATTCGGGGCTTCCTGCCGCAGCCGGGCGATGGCTTCCTTCACCGTGATCTGGGGCGGCAGAGAGGCGTAGTCAGTTGTCATTACCGCCCCTGCACTGCCCGATTCGTAAGAGAGAAGGCGGCGAATGTCGTCGCGCTCAGCCTGGGCCATATCCCGCAGAATCGCATCGACCTTCTCTTCCTCAAGCTGGCTGGCAAGGCGTGCCCGGTCGTCGTGCGGCATGAACTGAAGCACAGAGGCCATCAGCTCATCCGGCAGAGATTCTGCCAGATGCACCTGCGTTTCGGGCTCAAGATAGCTGAAAACCTCGCCCCGCAGGTGCGGGTCGATTTGCTCAAGCACGGTGCGCTGCTCGGCCGGCTCAAGTTCGACCATCACTTCAGCAATGCGCGGTGGCTGAAACTCGGCGAAGAACTCACTCAGGGAATCGGCCTGGCCGTCCCTGATGATTTCGCGCAAGTCTGGAATCAACAGGGGATTCCGCACCTATGACGCTCCTCTGGGCGTGTCTCTCGCTGAAAAGATGGTCCGGATTGAAGAGCTGGCAGCGGCAGCGGGCCACGCATCTGCCGCCTTACGCTTTACCGCCAAGCACTGATTTACCAATCAGGGGAATGAGCACCGACGGAACGTCGATCAGGCCGTCGTCCCGCTGATAGTTTTCCATGATCGCGATAATGGCTCGCGAAAGGGCCACTGCCGTGCCATTGAGCGTATGCACAAACTTCGTGCCCTTCTGGCCTTCGCTCTTGTAGCGTATATTCAGGCGGCGGGCCTGATAGTCAGAGCAATCGGAAGTGCTGGTCACTTCCCCATAGCCACCACCATCAAAGAAGCCGGGCATCCACGCTTCAAGGTCAAATTTGCGGTAAGCTGGGCCACCCAGGTCGCCGGTGCAGGTGTCGATCACACGGTAAGGAATGCCAAGCTCCTGGAAGATCTCTTCTTCCAGACGAAGGAATTCGAGGTGCAACTGGCCAGATTGCTCAGGGGCGGCAAATGCAAACATCTCGACCTTGGTAAACTGATG
>JBILGL010000406.1:0-4557 GCA_044351075.1 Isosphaeraceae bacterium
AGCCGATCCAAAAATGCAATCCTGCTTTACTCTGAATCTGGCCCGGGCGTCGCGGCAAATGAAAACGGATGGAAGCTTATTCCGGCAGATTTCAAAGCCGAATCGGGCCGGATTCGATTCGCAGACTCCGAGCCCGTTTCAATTGCATTATCCGAGGGCGAATTGGGGATACTTTCAGGAACTGAGCTCGAATGGAACTCTAAATCGGCCGACCAAAATACCACTGCACTGATTCATTCAGGCACGATCAGGCTCGTTTCCAGTGGACCGATCGCATTTTTGCTGAAAATCAGTCCGGAAATGGAATTGCATTTCAAATTATCTGCAAATTCAGCATGCATCGTGAAAACCATGCCGTTTGCCGATTTTTCAATGACCAATTCATTAAAAAATCGACCGATTCAACTGATTTGCGAAAAGGGCAGCTGCGTAATAGAATCTGGGCCAGTTGCAATGCCCATCAAATCAGAATTGGCATCAGGCCAGGCGGTTTTGTTGCAATCTGGTAAAGAAAATGGCTGGCAATTCAGCCAGGTAATGGAAGTCAACAAGTCCGGCTGGCCAACGGAAGTTACCTCTTTACAATTAACATCTCAGCAAATAGCAAGATATTTAAAGCGTGAAAGGCCACTTGCCTCCAAGCTGATGGAAGCCACTGCCGACATGCAAAAGCCGGTGCGTGATCAGGCCGTGAAAATCGCCATGTGGGCTGGTCGAGACGACCTGCTCTTACAGTCATCAAATGAAGCAGGCTCAGGCGACCTACGACGAAGTGTGATTACGGCGCTTCGCGATGGCCTGGAAATGGGTGATGCTTCAAGTGTGACATTCCTCACGGACCTTGTCAAAACCATGCAAAACCCAGAGATTTCCGGCATTCGGCTGCGGCAATTTATCACTCGTCCCGGCGAAGCTTCAAGCGAGCTTTCGCCCAAGGATCTTGTGGAAAGTTTACAGGATATGAATGTGCTCGTGAGGGAGCTTGCTCTTGATCATTTAAAATCGATCAGTGGCCGCGATAGCCTGGAATATAACCCTGACATGCCTGAGATGAGTGCCATTAATGCATGGGCCCGCTGGCTTGAGGCCCAGTCTCCAGAAAAGTAATACAATTGCATTACTTTTCCGAACCATCAATTTCAAGAGCAATAAAAATACAATTCAATTGCTGTGATACTCAGCATATGGCTGATAAATTCAACGATTGGGTCACCCGAAGGCTGGAGAATTCCATAGCCAGTGTGTATCCTGATAGATATCAATTACTGAATATGCCGGAGTTGAAAAGAACGGCATAAGTCAAAACACTCAGAATAAAGGGTCTGGCCATGCTTCCACCCGTTGGGCGTCGCTCCTTTCTGACAACCGGCATCGCATCACTTTGCACTTCAGCAATGGGGGCCGTTTCAACCAGGCCGGTGGGCAAGGGCAAGCCGGTGGTTGTTTCGAGTGCCAATGGCCTTGAAACCGTCAAGCTGGCGATGGATCTGATCAAAAAAGGGCACGATCCGCTGGATGCCGCCATTGCCGGTGTGGCACTGGTCGAAGCCGACCCGAACGACCATACCGTTGGCCTGGGCGGAATCCCCAACGAAGATGGCATCGTCGAGCTTGACGCCGCCGTCATGCACGGGCCAAGCCACGGAGGCGGCTCCGTCGCCAGCCTGCGAAATATCAAGCACCCGGCGGCCGTGGCCCGCCTTGTAATGAAGCGAACGGATCACTGCCTATTGACCGGCGAAGGTGCCCTGCGATTTGCCCGCATGCACGGCTTCCCGGAAGAGAATCTGCTCACCGACGACGCCCGTAAATTCTGGCTTTACTGGAAGGAAACTTCGTCAAAGAACGACGACCGCATTCCGCCCCCACCGGATGAGCTTGATCCGGCGGTGAAAGCCTTTTTCGGGCCCCGCTATATTCGGGAATACGGCACGATTCACTGCTCTGCACTCGACACGCACGGCGATCTTGGCTGCACCACCACCACCTCCGGACTCTATTTCAAGATCCCCGGCCGCGTGGGCGATTCGCCGATCATTGGCGCCGGATTGTATTTAAATAACGACGTCGGCTCAGCCGGTTCCACAGGCCGGGGCGAGGCAAATATTCTGAACTGTTCGAGTTTTCTGGCGGTGGAAGAGATGCGCCGAAGCCCGGAAAAATCGCTGAAAGATTGCCTGATCGAAAGCTGCCGCCGCATTGCCGCCACCAATCGCGACAAACGCCTGCAGGACGCCAAAGGCAGGCCGAATTTCAATGTACGGTTTTATGCCATTCGTAAAAATGGTGAATTTGCAGGTGCCTCGCTCTACGCCGGTGTGAAAATGGCGGTTCACGACGGCGAATCAGCCCGCCTTGTCGATTGCACGCCGCTTTACGACGAAGTGCTTGACGAATCACTTTGACGCCTGTCAATACTAAGTCAGTCCCAATCCCATCCCGCTTCAAATCAGGGACGTATGGATACTCACACGCTTGAGCTTCTGGAATTTGATCGACTGCGGCAGATTCTTGCCGGATACAGCGCCACCAGCCTCGGCCGGGAGGCTTGCAGGGCCATTGAGCCGCTGACAGACCTGTCACAGATTGATCACCGATTGCAGGAAACCGACGAACTGCTTGGGCTGGTGCGGGCTGGCCTGGGGCCATCGCTCGGGGGCTTGTCGGACGTCAGGGCCGAGGTGCGTCGGGCCCAGACGCATGCCACGCTCTCTGCCGATGAAATTTCAGCCGTGGCGGCGACGCTGCGGGCCGTTCAGCAGGTAGGCATCTGGCTTGAGCGAAACACCAACGATTCACCCCGGCTGGCCAGCCTGCGACTGGGTCTGGAAAATTTCACATCGCTATTAAATACCATTGAAGGCTGCCTTGATGCACGCGGCGAGGTGCTCGACTCAGCCAGCCGCAAGCTCTCCAATATCAGGCACGAAATCCACGTCACTGAGCAGAAAATACAGGATTCACTCAAGAATATCATCCGCACGCTTGATGCACGCGGCCTATTGCGATACCCCAATTACACCATGGTCGGCCATCATTATGTTGTGCCGGTCATTCGCGAACGCCGCGGCGAGGTGCACGGCTCAGTCCAGCGCACCAGTGCCTCCAGCGAAACGGTTTATGTCGAGCCATCAGCCATTGCCGACCAATCCGCACACCTGTCGTTTCTGAGAGACCGGGAGCGAAGCGAAATCCGCCGCATTCTGCACTGGCTTTCCGAGCAGATTGGCCATGAAGCCAGCGCGATTCAGGTGGCGATCAGCAAGCTGGCTGATCTCGATTTTGCGCTAGCTCGAGCCCGATTCGCCCAGGATTTCCGCCACTACAGGCCCATTTTTTCCAAGTCAGGCATTTTTCTACGCTCTGCGCGACACCCGCTTTTAGAGCATCTTTTCCGCGAAGAAGTGCTGCTGCCAAAGCCAGTTGAAACCGATATTGGAAATACAATTTCAACTCAGGCAGACGATTCGAATATTAATGCAATCAGCCCTGAAAATGCATCGGCTGATTCATCGAATTTCATTTCAAACGACGAGGCCCAGCCAGCCCAACAAAAGAAACCGACGCCCGACACCCGTTTCGCCCAGCTTCCGGCTGGAATGACGGCCCCCAAGCCCGCCGAACCGCGTATAAAAACCGCTCCGCCGCCGGCCTCGCCGCTCTTTGCCCAGCTTCCCAAAGCACCTGAAATAAAGCCAGAGGAGGCTGAAAATGCCGTCGATGAAGATGAGTCCGAAGAGGCGGAAGAGGAATCGGCACTAAAGGGTGGGCTGGGTGTTGATCTGGCAGCACTGGCAGAGAAACGCCGGAAGGAGAAAGAGGCTCGCCGACAGTCGCGGGTAATTTATCAGCGGCCGGAGCCACTGGCCACAGAAAAAACCAAAGCAGCAGAGCTTCTGCCCGAATTGCCAAGGCGAAAAGTCACGCCGATCGACATTCACATGGGCTTTGATTTTCGCATCATGGTGGTCACTGGCCCGAACACAGGCGGCAAAACGGTGGCCCTGAAAACGCTTGGCCTGATTTGCCTGATGGCCCAGTGCGGCCTTTTCATCCCGGCGGGCGAAGGCTCGCAAGTGCAATTGCTTGATAACATTCTGGCCGATATTGGCGATGAGCAAAGCCTTGAGCAATCTCTCTCCACTTTTTCTTCGCACATGAAGCGACTGACGGCGATATTGCAATCAGCCACACCAGCGACACTTGTTTTACTTGATGAAATGGGTGCGGGCACTGATCCGGCTGAAGGTGCTGCGCTAGGGCGTTCAATTATCGATGAGCTTGATCTGATCGGCTCGCTCGCGGTGGTCACAACTCACCTCGGCGAAATGAAAATGATTGCATTTGGCAATAGCCGTGTCCGAAATGCCAATGTGGAATTTGATCTGGAAAGCCTGCGGCCCCTCTATCATTTACGAATTGGCGAGGCTGGCCGGTCGCATGCCCTGACGATTGCCAGACGATTAAACTTGCCGGGCCATGTGGTTGATCGTGCCGAGGCGTTTCTCAATCAGGGTGGAAACTCCAGCGGCAAGGAGCTGGAAGACTTGCAAAAGC
>JBILGL010000079.1:0-11289 GCA_044351075.1 Isosphaeraceae bacterium
AGAGGTCGCGGAAGGCAACATGACGCTCTTTCTGACTAATCACATGGAATGACCAGTCGGCCTCAACCGGTTTACGAAGCGATTTTTCCATGGGCATCAGACGAAATGCAACCAGATCCGACGCATTGCCATACATGGTTGTTTTGTGTGAGAGATTCCAGAATGCGCTAAAGCGTTCGCTCTTTTCGTCGTCGTAATCGAGAATAGACCACGACATGCCAATGACCTTGTTTTCTTCAAGTTTCGAGACAACGGCTCGGGCTTTGTCGGGCGGGGCATAATCAAAAGGTGTGATATAAAATTCCAGAGTCAGCTTTCCGCTTTCGCCATGCTTGAAATTATATTTCGAAGCGGCATTGGCCCAGGGAAGGTCTTTGATCCAGGGCTGGCTGCCCCAGACCATTGTCCAATCTTTGCCTTCAGCCGGGGTGAAAACGTGATAATTCTGGGCATGCACGCCGTGAAAGAGAAAATGCGTGTCGAGCTTCTCCTTGAGTTTGTCGTTAGGGTGCATCTGACGGATGAGCGGGCCGCCGGAGAGGTCGCCATCGACGACGACTTCAAAAATATCATTATGCAGGTCGGTGCTTTTGAAGTCCCAGAAGTTGTCATAGGCTTCATAAAGGAAATAAAGTTGATTGAGCCCTTTGACCCAGCCGACTTTGACCTTCACATCAAGATTTTTCGGATCACGTTTTTCGCCCAGGCCGCCGACGGTATCAACAAGCTGATCAGAGCCAATGGTGTAGCTTTCCGGCACGATTTTCCAGTCAGACGCGTCGCCATCGATGCGTGGAATCTGATCAGCCGGGAATTGAAATATTTTGTATTCGACGTTGGGCCTTTCAAGCCCAGCGCCGAGCACGATACACGAGATCGCAGCAACAAGCAGATTCATCTTTTTTTCTCATTCAGGTTGGAATTGGGGGTAGAGATTTATTTTATCAAAATCGGTCGTTGCTTTGCAAAATGCTGACAATCAAAATCAAACGAATCAATAACGATTCCTGATCGGACTTCATTCCGATTGAAATTGTATTCCCTGAATCCATGTTTCCAGGACTTTTATTTCGGGAAGAGGTTTCGATTCATCAACGGCCCAGATTGAGGCTTCCCAGAGGTCGCCAATCGAGAGCGAAGGCACGCCAAAACCAAGCAGAGTTGAGGGATTGCGGCTGATCGTATTTGCGGCCGAGGCGAAATCGCAGCCACTGGCGGCAAGAAAATTGGCAATTCCTTCGGGCAGATTCTGATTTGAACCGGCCAGATAAGGTGTGCCTGAAACCACGACCTTACCCGATGCGTCAACAGCCCATCGGCCATAATTGCCAACCGGCATACCGGCAAGCGGGCTGTGGTCGCTGACGAGGATCAGCCGCTCAAGAGTTTTAGCCCGGCTGACAACGCGAATAAAGTCGGGCCCGATATGGTGGCCATCGCAGATGAGCGATGCCGTCAGACGATCGTCGGCGGCCTGTGTCCAGATCTGGTTCGGGTGGCGTGGCAATTCGGCGGCAATGCCATTGCCCAAATGTGTGCTGAGCCGGGCCCCGGCGGCCACGGCGGCTTTGATCTGATCGGGCGAAGCGGCTGTGTGGCCAAGACTTACAACGACTCCGGCCGCTTTGGCCGATCGGATAAATTCAACGCTTCCCGGCCTTTCCGGCGCGAGGGTGATGAGCTTGATGCGGCCGCCTGAGGCTTCCTGCAGGTCGCTGAATTCGGTGAGTGTCCAGTCGCGAACGTGTTCGGCCGGATGGGCGCCGCGATAGCCGTCAAGTTCAGAAATGGCCGGGCCTTCGAGATGGATACCGGCGATCATTCGATCGACCAGCGGATCAGCATCGCAGGCTTCGGCGATGGTGGAAACGCCCTGGCGAAAGCCTTCGCGAGAGGCAGTGATCAATGTGGGCAGAAGGCGGGTGGTGCCGAGGCCGGGCTGGGCCCGGATGATTTGGATCACCTGCTGGACGGATAAATCGGCGTCGGAAAATGAAATACCCCATCGGCCATTGGTCTGAATATCCCAGACGGCTGGCAAGATCCAGACACGACGGCTGTCGTCGGCTGCCTTGGCCTGAGGTTCATAACGAAGTGACTGTATTCGACCATCGATCACATCAATTTCAACATGAATCGATTCACCAACGCCTGCCAGATAGCCGGAAAAGTGATGCGATTGCTGCGACATCGTTCATTCAATCCTTCAGGCAGAAGTCAGTGATTTCAATTCATGGAAGCAGAATTGCCGATGAAATGCGACAATCGTGTTCGAATGATGACCTTGAATTGCATTTCATGCCAATTCGGCTGAGATAATCGGCCGAATTGGCTGGAGAAATCAGCGGCTGCGGGCTTGACGCTGCTTGAGCGAAGCGCCGACAAAGTCGCGGAAGAGGGGGTGAGAGCGAGTCGGCTTCGACAGGAATTCCGGATGAAACTGCACGGCCAGAAACCAGGGATGGCCCGGCAATTCCACAATTTCAACGAGCCCGCCATCTGGCGATAGGCCGGATGCGACCAGCCCTGCCTGAGCGAATCGGTCGCGATAATCGTTATTAAATTCGTAGCGGTGGCGATGCCGCTCGCCGATTTCCGCCTTGCCATACGCCTGTGCCGCCAGCGATCCGGGAGTCAGCACGCAGGGCCAGAGGCCGAGCCGCATGGTGCCGCCACGCTCGTTGATCTGTTTCTGCTCTTCCATCAGTGATATCACTGGGTGATGCGTATCCTGATGAAATTCGGTGCTATTGGCATCAGATAATTTCAGCACATCGCGGGCGAATTCAATCACAGCGCACTGCATGCCCAGACAGATGCCAAAGAAAGGAATTTTATTATGACGGGCGTATCTGATCGCTTCGATCTTGCCCTCAATGCCCCGCATGCCGAAGCCGCCGGGCACGAGAATGCCATCGGCACCGCCCAGCAGTGCTTCAGCACCCTGATTTGAAATTTCTTCTGCTTCAACACGTCGCACGATCACCCGGGCCTGATGGGAAATGCCGGCGTGATCAAGCGATTCGTAAATGGATTTATAGGCGTCGCGGTGCTTGATATATTTGCCAACCACTGCGATCGTCACTTCGGACTTGGGCTGCTTGACGCGGTCAACCAATTGTCGCCAGTCAGAGATTTCAAGCGGTCCAGCCTTCAGGCCAAGACGTTTGACAATCAGTTCATCAAGCCCATTATTGACGAGCGAAAGCGGCACTTCGTAGATCGTATATTCTTTGTCGCGCTCTTCAATGACGGCTTTTTTATCGACATTGCAGAAGAGGGCGATTTTGTCTTTATCGCTCTGCGGAATCGGGTGTTCGGTGCGGCAGATGAGAATGTCGGGCTGGATGCCGATTTCCCGGAGCTGGCCGACCGAATGCTGTGTCGGCTTGGTCTTGAGCTCGCCAGCAGCCTTCAGATAAGGGACAAGTGTCAGGTGAATATAGAGGCAGTTTTCGCGGCCGACTTCGAGGGCAAACTGGCGGATCGCTTCAAGGAAGGGGAGGCTTTCGATATCGCCGATGGTGCCGCCGATTTCGGTGATGACGACGTCAACGTCGTCGGTGGCCAGCCGATAGACCATATCCTTGATTTCATCGGTCACATGGGGGATAACCTGAACCGTATTACCTTCGTAATAGGACCCTTCGCGTTCTTTCTGGATTACAGAGAGGTAAATCTTGCCCGTGGTTGTATTTGAGTCGCGATTCAGGAGGGAATTGGTAAAGCGCTCGTAATGGCCGAGGTCGAGGTCGGTTTCCGAGCCGTCGTCGAGCACATAGACTTCGCCGTGCTGGTAGGGGCTCATGGTGCCGGGATCGACATTAATATAGGGGTCGAATTTCTGCAGACGCACGCGAAGGCCGCGACGTTCCAGCAGCATGCCGACCGAGGCCGAAGTCAGGCCTTTGCCCAGTGAACTGACTACCCCACCTGTGACGAAGATATGCTTGGCCATGTCATCCCATGATGTAAAAGTCGCAGAGTCAATCATTGCCCCCGGGCAGGCGGTAGTTTATCATAAATTATGAAAGAATTGGAGAAGCGAGTGCCGGAATTTCGGATTTTTCGGCACGAAATCAGCACCTCATCAGTGATAAAAGACGGTTCCCGCGTGGCATGAAAAGCGAAAATCAAAGCCCGGCACCACTCAGCAGCCGCCTCTCCCGGCGCACGTTTTTCAGCCAGTGTTCGGCTGCGGCGGGGAAGGTGGCATCAAGCGCGGTGGCGGCCCCGCTGGTGATTGCGGCCGAGCTTGATGGAGCAGTCGGGAAAAAGCTGCGACATGGGCTTCTGGGGGTGGGCCAGCAGGGGCTGAAATGGGCTGGGGCGATTCTGGAAAATCAGGGCTTGTGTCTGGCTGGTTGGTATGACCCTGATCTTAATCAGATGGAAAAAGCGGCCGGAATGCTTGAGCGGCGTGGTTTTAACCTGCCGAAAGCCGCAAGCTCGGAAAATTGCATTTGGGAAAATCCGGAAATAGATGCAGTGATTATTGCATCGCCCAGCCATTTGCATTTCAGACAAATTCTGAAGTCTATTGAGAATGGCCAGCATGTGCTGGCGGAAAAGCCGCTGGGCATGAGCTCTGCGGAATTCAATGAAATTCAGAGCCTGCTTCAGGTGAATGAAAAAGTTGTATTAATGTCGGCATTTTCGCGGCGCTATTCCGGCCATCGCAGGGCACTTCTGGAATGGCTCAAAGCTGAGCCACTGGGGCGTATGCTTGGAGTTGATGTTTGTTGGAATCAGCCGCAGGGGCCGCGTCAGGGGTGGCATGGCTGGATGATGGACGTGGCCAGGACTGGCGACTGGGTGGCGGAGCATGGCGACCAGATCTGGGACTTGCTCTTTGAACTGAGGCCAGGCATGTTTCCGGCCGTGGTGAAAGCCGTGCGGAAAGCCGGCAGGGATCAGCCATCCCGGTATTTCTCGGCCGTTCTGGAATATTCAGATGGGGTTATGACGTATGTCAGGCATAGCCTTCTGCCGGGCGGGAATTTTCAATCGCCGGGCCTTTCGTTTTTGATTCAATATGAAAAAGGGATGGTTGATCTAATGAGTGGGCGAATATCCGGGCAGATCAAGCCTGGGACGCCAAAATTTGAGATCGACCGTGCGGAAGATGAGCTTAATGCAATGCTGATTGCATTTAATAGTCGAATTCACGCGAAACCTATAGAGATTCCAGCCGCGAATAGCGAAGAACTTCAGCGATATCACAACATATTGCAATTGCGAAATGAGATTTCAGAGCGATTTCTCGAACTCTAAGGAAAGGTAGCAGAGGATGGCACGCAAGACCAAATCCAGAGAGCAGAAAGATAATGATTTCTCAGGTATGATTGTGCCCCTGAATCAATCAGCCAAAGCCAAACCGTCGAGGCCAAAAAAGAAGAATACGCCGAAGCGTCAAACAGACCCATTCAAGCCCGAAATTATTGGGCCTTATGCCGACGAAATGAATCATATGATGGATGATTTATTGCAATTTATCGAGCAGGCTGTTCAGGATCAGTTGCAGTCGGACAGTATTAAAGTTGAAGATGTAAGAAAATTCAAGAAGGAGAAAGATGATTATTCTGAAATCGATCACATTCCTTATAAGGATGAATTGTATTGCATTGAACGAATCATGAAAATCCTTACAGATAATGAAATTGAATTTGAAAAATTCAGCCCTAACCTTCTTATCGCCCAGCTGGAATCTAATTGCAAAATTCTGATAAAAAATTCCTCTCGTGCCGAGATCATTCGGTTTGAAATTCCACTGATTTTCAAGTCGAAAGTAACTAAGGCCAAAAAACTTGAATTTCTCAATCAGCTTAATAATGAAATTGCAATGATTCGATTTCTTCTTGAGGATGAAGGTATCGGCATGGCCTGCTTGGAATATCATTATGGCAGCGGATTATTCATTTCACACTTCCTCTACTTTATGGAAGTTATTGATGGAATTACTTTCGACATTTATTCGGATTATGAAAATGTGCTGGATTTAAATGCCGTCGGGATTATCATCGACGAGTAAATCATTTTGATTGACAGGAGTTTCAGGCAGAGGTTGCCTGACGCTCATTTCTCTGCCTGAATCGCCATTTGGCACGAAGGCTCAGGCAGGCCGGCAACAGTAGAAGATTACCAATCGAAGAGCCAGCCGTGGCAATGGCGACCATTATGCCGAAACGGGAAAATGGCACGAATTCGCTGGTTGCGAGTGCCAGAAACCCGATTGAAACCGCGAAGCTGGAGAGCAGCACACCCGGCCCGGTCACCTTATAGCTTTCGTAAAGCCTTTCCCTGTAAGGGCGGCCGTGAAGCTGATGATATTGCAGCAGGCAATGGAAGGTGTCGTCCACCGAGAGGCCAAGAGCCACGCTGGCTACCAGCGCTGTGCCGAGGTCGAGCTTGAAATCAAGCCAGCCCATCAGGCCGAGCACAAGACCGACGGAGAGCAGAGTCGGCAACATGGCCAGCAGGGCAAGGCTGAATCGGCGAAAGGCTGCAAGCATCATCAGAAAAATGGAAATCGAGGAAATGCAAAAAGTTGTCCACTGCGTATCAATCACAGAGCGGGCAACCTGCGTCATTAATAATGAAAGGCCTGTCAATTCGGCAGTGGAGCCAAATTCAGATCTGACAATCGAAAGAGCTTCATCAAATGTAGCCTGCTTTATCGAATTCGGGCTTGATTCTGGCACACGCACAATGAACCTTGTGGCTTTATCCGCACTGTTCCAGAATTGACCAAGGGCGGCGGCCTGTGGCGATGCCTGGACCAATTGCAATTTATTGGCATAGATTCGATTCTGTTCATCGGCGGGGCGGCTTGCCCAGCGTTTTTCAGGGTCCATGGCCGTTGCGACAGAAAGCACCTTGACGACACGACCAGCGCCAAGATTTTCAATTTTTGTCGTTGCCGCAGCGAGTTTCTGCATGACTTCGGCGTCGAGAGTGCCGGAAGTAGGCACCACGAGGCTGATCTGGCCGATTCCGTCAAGCCGGTTTTCCACAAACTGATAGTCTCTGACAATGCGTGTATATGGTCTGAACATATAAACATAGTTTGATTCATAGCTCAGGCGAAAAATGCCAAGCGATACAGGCAGAACCATGGCCAGAATCAGGAAACAGACCAGAAATGAACGATTTAATGTCAGGTCTGTCACTCGTCGCATCCAGCGGCTGATGATTGAGTCGCTGGCCACAAGGGCGGGTGTTTCGCGATAGCCTGGCGGCAGCATGGCAAAGGGGGCAAGAGCGGTTGACCAGAGAGCGGCGATGAGAGTGCAACTGCCGAGAATGGCCCCAAACTGACGCACCGGCTCAACCGAGCTTGAGATGAGGGCCCCGTAGCCGATGGCGCCGGTGACGGCGCACCAGATAATCGGACGGATGACACCTGAAAGAGTGGCAGCGGCTGATTCACGGCGAGGCAGGCCGAGTCGAAGTTCGTCGCGAAAGTGCAGAGCAAGGTGGCTGGCGGCGGGCATGGTCAGTACGATGATCTGGCCAATGAGCGGGCCGCCGGAGAGGCTGAGGCGGAGGCCGAATTCGACAAGCAGCCATTCGGTGGCGAGCCAGGTGAGATAGCCGGCCGAGATGGGCACAAGAGTCCACCAGAGGCTGCGGACTGCCACCAGCATGACGAGCCCGATGAGCACAAGCCCGAGACGGGCGAGGCGGCGGCCGTCGCGTTCGATTGCCAGGAAGCCATCACCCAGGAGTGCAGGGGGGCCAACAACCGAGATATCGCCCAGACGATTGTCGCGGGAGAAGGCATCGGCAATGTCGCGAATTGCCGGAATTACCATTCGTGCATCATATTGCCCGGGTGGTTTGATCTGAACAATCAAAGAAGCCGTTCGGCCGTCGCGGCTGGTGAACATTCTTTCAAAAAACGGGTGGCTGCGAATTTTATCGGTGATGCCCGGCAATTGGGCAGGGGATGCCGATTTGATCGTCGAGGCCACGGTGAGGCCACCAGACCCACCACCGGCGGGAACATTTCCAGCCAATTTTTTTGCGGCGTTCATCGCGAAATTGCGCAATGTCGCTGGCATTTTGTTCATTTGTTCCAGCGAATCGTCCAGCAGCCAGACGGGGGGGATGGTGGCAAGGCTCTGGATGCCCTGAACGCCATCAATTTTAGCGTCCTGCAGCTTTTTTGTCAGGGCCTCAAGCCGATTCATGCCGGAAGGGGTTAGATAATCGGGGTCGTCGTAACAGACAAAGAGAATATTGTCGTAACCAAAGACATCGGCCCACTTATCGAATTGGATGATGGCCGGATCGTCTTCCGCAAAAAACGATTTGATCGACTGCTCATATTCGGCATGACGGCCGGAATTCAACAGCAGGGCGGCCAGAATGACTGTGATCAGGACGATCAGATAGCGAGCGGAAATCAGCCTGTTTTGCCAGTTCATCGTGGCCCTTTGCTGGCGGGCAGGCCTTCGGGCTGGTCGTTTTGCCCCGGCTCTGCCGCATGATGCTTTTCACAAAGGGATTATCGGCTTCCCGGTCGGGTCGTCAAGTTCAGAACCGGTGAGATCGACAGAATTTGATTCGATCATGAATGCGCCGGTCATACGAAAAAATGCAATTGAACCGGCTCAGCCGATGGCAATTGCATTATATCGACTTCAGGGAAATTATTTCGTAGTTGTCGCTGGATTTTCGGCTGAAGCACGCACGATTCGGCCATCAAGCCGACCAACTTCCTGCCAGACATGGCCGGCGAGTCGCTCAACCCGAGATTTCAATTCGAGAAGTTCGGTGCGGGTGACTTCGTCGCTTTGAAGGCGGGCGAGGCTGTTGCGAATGGATGTGAGCTCGGAGCGGGTGGACGACTGGCCCGATTTTAATTCCGACTCAAATCGACTCAAACGCGTCGAAAAGCGATTGACCCGATCCACCTGCTGGCGGGTGAATTCAGCATTTCCAGCAAGCAGGGTGGCCATTTCGCCAAGTTTTTCGCGGCTGGCGTCGAGGTCAGTGCGTAATTGCGTATTCAATTCGTTTAATTTCAGGATTTGGCTGGCCATTGAACGCCTGAGCCCTTCGCCCTGATCAATTAAATCACGATTGATTTCGGCCAGTTTGGTGAGGTCGGCAGTGCGGGCCTGCGATTGAGCCAATTGTCGCTGAAGCTGATTGATATTGAAATTTTGGAACTCAAGTGCGGCAATCATTCGATTCTGCTGCCTGAGAGGCTCAAAGCCCGGTATTGACCAGACGAGCCAAGCACCTGCCATACCAAAGATGAATGTCAGAGAGATATCACGTAATCGTCTCAGCCTGGCTTTTCGCCCAGCGCGGCGGCGGGCAGAGCGGCGATCAAGAAAAAGGTAGCGAGCTGCTGGATCGTCGGCGGGAATGTGGCCGACAGAGTCCATCCGCTGGGTGAAACGTGCAGATGGGCGTCTTGGCTGATCGGCACTGGATGCCGCAGAGGCATTCTGGGCATCGATTTCAATCACTTCAGCGGTGTATTTCTTGCTTTTCGACGACATGGCCGATGAACCCCTCCCTGGGTTGCCACTCTTGCGAAGCAGTTGCATTATTCAATGATCTATTTCGATATCGGCTGAAAAATGACATGCAAATGCATTAAAGAATGCGAAATGAAAGAATTGGTAACGCCTGTAACGAATATTCAATTCATAACGATGGTCATTCACCAGATTTCATGAGTGATCAATTGATGGATTTCTGGGCTTAGTCGATTGATTTGACTTGTTCTGGCCATGGTTTGGCTGGGGCGAAACGGGCGGCAAAGGCGGGCCGCCAACGGCTGGCTGGGCGGGCTTGGGGGTTTTGGCTTTCATTTCACGATTGCCAAAGCGGGTGACGACATAGGTGCCGCTGCGGGGCGAGACTTCAATGTCGATCAGGGCGCGATTGTCTGCATCTTCCAGGATATTATTGAAGCTGCGATAACCGTAGTAGGATTCATCAAACGACGGTTTTTTCCGTTTCATGGTGTCTTTAATGAGCGATGCGTAGAGAATTTCATGATTTTCACGCACGAGTGCATTGCAGGCTTCAATCAGGAGCCCGAGCGCTTCCCGCTTACGTTCAGGCAGGTCTTTTTCAATTGTCGCCGCCAGCTTCTGCTCGTCCTCCTCGATCCGTTCAAGATCTTCGTAATAAATAAATTCATCGCAATTGTCGCGCAGTAGTTCGCTGGTTGAGCCTTTCATGCCCATGCCGATGACGCTTCGGCCGTTTTCTTTGAGCTTGGAAACGAGTGGCGAGAAATCGCTGTCGCCCGAGACGATAACAAAAGTGTCGATATGGGGCTTGGACCAGGCGAGATCCATGGCATCGACCACGAGACGAATATCCGCGGAGTTTTTACCGGTCTGGCTTCGTTTGGGTATTTCAATGAGCTCAATGGCACATTCATGAAATGTGGAGGTGTATGCCTGATAGCGATTCCAGTCGGCATAGGCTTTTTTGACAATCAGCTTGCCTTTTTCAAGCAGGCGTTCGAGCACTTTCTGAATTTCAAAACGGGTTTTCTTCTGCTGAGAAAAGCCCTGAGCAAGGTTTTCAAGATCTATGAAAACCGCCAGATTATGCTCGCGTGAAGGGATATTGGCCGACATCCGTCATTCCCCTGGGTTGATCGCCCAACGTGCCCGAATTGATGAAAAATGCGTGAAGATCGCTGTAATATCACCACAACGCCGCATTATGGGCAAATGCACAGCAAAATTTCAAGTGACAGGAATTTAAAAAAAGCGGTAAATGAATTTTGCAATCACTGCCGGATAATCTTTCAATTCAATGGAATTAAAAGTCGGTAAGCAGTTGCAATTGAAAGAGGGTGCCGGATTCGCCGACACGGTAGCCGGTCAGGATATTCGAAGCGGGTGAACGATTGAGCTGGAGGACTTCGCCGCTGACACGCCACTTGCGAGACTGCTGCACATACCAGTTGAGGCCGCCGCCATATTCATTACCACTGCCAAAGGGGCCTGCCACAAGCGATGTTCTTGTATAAAATTCAAGTTTTTTGGGAATGACCTGATAGGACATCTGTAAATAACCGGCCTGGTCGTAAACAGATTTGATATTGCCGACAGGACCATTGGTTGAAAAATTATTGAGCCAGCGGAAATAATATTCTCCACTGATTGCAAAGCCGCGATATTTCAATCCGGCATCGAATGTCAGCATATAATTACTGGCAGCAAGAAGATTTGTGCCGGGGTAAATGGCACCCTTTTCAAAAATTGGCACGCCGTTTGACAGACGAGCGATTGTATTTTCAGGGTTGTC
>JBILGL010000549.1:0-3270 GCA_044351075.1 Isosphaeraceae bacterium
ATCATAGACAGTAGTCGAACCAAGCCGAATGGCTGGACTTTCATGATATTCAACATCGGTAAAGCCCGGGCCGAATGCGCCCAGCGGTTCCCACCAGACATTCGCCGCATACGACATCTGATTGGTTTTGCGGTCTTCGATCTGAGACAGCGAATTGATGCTGTTGGAGATCATGGCGTAGTAATGGAAATTCGCGAAAGGCTCGCCGGTGATCCAGACGCCCGGGCTCATGCTGGGCCGCATGAAGGTGGTGGCCATCGACCGATCAACGCCCATTGTATTTTTAAATGATTCAAACCATTCGCGGCTGCCGGGCACCTTGTTATATCCGCCATAAAGCCCGAATTTCTTACTGAACTGATATCCCATCACGGCCAGCACATACGAGACATTTCGCGTGGAGGTGGTGGCCAGAATGAAGCTGTATTGCAATTTGGGGTCGAGTGCGAAGCCGGAAAAACCGATATATGCGCGATTAATATCAAATGTACTTCGCTGATTAACAGGTATTGGATAGTCTGCGCCGCGAGGGAACCACGATTGAACATTTCGTGAAAAGCCGGTGTATCGTTCCTGAGAAACGATATTAAGCCTTAATGCAAATGGCGTATCTGCTGGATTTTTTGGGGCAACAAGGATAAAACCGTTGTCGTATCGGCCAAGCAGAAAATCCTGCTTTGGCATGGCCGGTGCGGGCGTGACTTGAGTCGGTGCAATATCAGAGGGGGTATGTGTTGTCATGCCATCGCTGATTGCAGGGGCCGGGGGGAGGTTTTCCACCGAAACACTTCCGGGCAATTGCATGGTGTCAATCGGCGCAATATCGTCGGGCAGGCCCATAGGTTCCTGACGATCAAGGGCTGCATCATTAATCGGCGTGATGGGAGGTAGAGGCGGGGGAACAGGTGATGTGGCCTGTGCCGGGCTGGCCTCTGTGTCAATTTTATTTGATACAGAGAGTTTTTTATCAAGCTCGTGCAGCTTTTGGCCAAGCTGAGAATTTTGTTGTTGCAATTGCAGGTTCTGTTTTTTCAGCTCTTCGACCATCTGCACCTGCGATTTGACGACTTGCATGAGGGCGTCGATCTGCTGCTGTGTGGTGGTCTCGGCCGGCTTCGGCTTGTTTTCAGGCTGCGATGCAGCCGATTTATTCGAATCAGCCTGCCAGGCGTAAGCTCTCATTTCAAATAATGAAAAAAACAGGAAATACAGCAAAAATAGCAGCAGTATCCGGCTGTAATTCCGCTTCATAACAGAAGATGTTGCTGAATTCGTCTGATTCACCCGAGCGCAACGTCCTGAAGGAATGGTGCGGTTATGACGGTTCTCATGGTTAATCGGTTTTTTGCAGGCAGGACTTGAACGCAGGCTGAGTGAGTTATTGGGTTTTGAGGATCGTATTTTATGAAACGAATTGAAATGAAATCATCATAAAATTATTCGCTGAATTCAATTTCGGCGATGACGGGGAGATGATCCGAGCCAAAATTCGGGCCGACGTTGCATTGCAGCGGCCTGAAGCCTCGTGAAATATAGAACCGGTCGAGCCGAAGCCAGGGAAAACGGGTGGGGAAGCTATAGCCATAGCCGGTGCCGACCTCGGCAAAGACGTCTTTAAAGCGTTTTTCAAGGGGTCGGGCATAAATGGAGTCGGGCGGAATATTGAAATCGCCGCCGACAACGAGCGGCAGGCTGTCATTGGCGTCCATCATGGCAGCGATGCGCTGGAGCTGCCGCTCCTGCCATTTCAGGGTTTTAGCCAGTTGATCGTTATCAAAGTTATCGGCGTAATTATGGAATGCGCCGCGGAGAGATGGGCCGTGGGCCGTGCCGAAGAAGAAATCGGTTTTATTCTTTCGAATTTGTACGAGATTGAGATGGCCCGGGAAAATGCGAGGGCCGCCGAATTCAGCCGGCAGCTCTTCAGACTCAGCCACGATTGGATATTTCGAAAAAATATAACCATATTTGTTCTGATGCCAGCCAAGTTTTTTCAGCAACTTCTGCGATAGCTCAGGGCGAGATGAATCTTCCTGCAGGGCCAACAGTTCGACTTTCTCTGTTTCAAGCCATTCCAGAAACTGATCAACCTGAATCGGCTCAGGACCGATATTGTAAGTGACAATCCTGAGAGTGGCTTGAGAAGACTGGCCTGAAACTGGTTCCCGATTCACCACCAGACCCATATATTGCAGGCCCATCAGCGGCCCGGCCACAAGAAATGCGCCGAAAATCAGCTCAAGTGCCAGCCAGCGATGCCTGCCCAGAAGGGCCCATGGCAAAAGTAAGACGAGTGGCAGCAATAATGCAACCCGAGGCCCCAAGATCATGAAAAACCGCAGGGGCTCAAGGTCCAGATCATTTCTTGACAAATACAGCCCCAGCAGCACCGCGGCGATATAGATCTGTGTGAAAAGACCAATAAAGAATCGCCCGCGGCCCCTTTTCAGGGGCACGGGAGTTGGCCCGGGAATATGAATGACTTGAGCGGCCATCGCTTTTTTATTTCACTTCAAGCATGCGCTCAAGGGCGACACGGGCCCAGTGGGCGGTGTCGGCATCGACACTTACGCGGTTAATCACGCGGCCTTCAACCAGCTCTGAAAGCACCCAGGCCAGGTGCGGCAGATCAATGCGATACATCGTTGCACAAAGGCAGAACATGGGCGAAAGAAATTCAATTTTCTTGTCGGGCATGCTCTGAGCCATGCGATTGACCATGTGCAGCTCTGTGCCAACGACCCAGTGCGAGCCAGCCGGAGCCTCTTTCAAAATCTTCAGAATGCCTTCCGTCGAGCCGACCTTATCGGCCTTATCAACCACTTCCATTCGGCATTCCGGATGCACCAGCACCTTGACATTGGGGTCTTTGGAGCGGGCAAGATCGACGTGTTCCGGCAGGAATGTCTGGTGAACGGAGCAATGCCCCTTCCAGAGGTAAATGCGGGCCCGGCGGATGGCCTCTTCGCTGTTGCCGCCAAGCTCTTCCTGCGGGTCCCACACGACCATCTCATCAAGCGGCATGCCCATGGCTTTGGCGGTATTGCGGCCAAGATGCTGGTCGGGGAAAAAGAGCACGCGGCCCTTCTGGGCATAGGCCCATTCAAGCACGGCCCGGGCGTTTGACGACGTGCAGACGATGCCGCCATGCCGCCCGCAGAAGGCTTTGAGGTCGGCCGTTGAGTTCATGTAGGTGACGGGTATGATGTCTGAAGAACCGACGATGGAGTCGAGATCCTGCCAGGCGATGCGGACATTGTCGCGGTCGGC
>JBILGL010000407.1:0-4531 GCA_044351075.1 Isosphaeraceae bacterium
AATCATCCCCAATAGCAGATAAACCCAAGGCGCAAAGAGCTGATCTTCGCGATAGATCGTCATAGCGGGTTTGAGGGCGGTGTCGATCATTTTCGTCACGCCTTTTCCGTGGTAGGTTGCGTCGTCGTCTCAGGCCAGACTCGGGCAAGAGCCTGTGCTGCCATGTCAGCGACTCTGTCAGCCGCGATACCCCATAAATGCGGGTTTGGTACATCGACACTGACAATTCCACCGTAATTAAAATCAGCCAACCGCTCAAGAATGCCGGGCACATCAAAATCGCCCTCACCGGGCAAAATGCGGTCTGAGTCGCGGGCCAGCTCACGAGGGGTAGCAATCAAATCCGAACAATGTACCGAACGGATTAAACCGGTTGTCAATTCCGAAATATCCGACAATTTGCTCGGGCCGGTCATAAAGTGAAAAAGATCAAGGCATAAGCCAAGGCGAGAATTACCGACCTGAGCAATAACAGCAACAGCCGTTTCCAGTGAAGTAATCCAGCGAGAATCGCTGCGAAACTCCATTGCGAGCGTGATAGCAGTATCAGGAAGGTTTGACAACAACTCAAAAAACCGATCGATTGCAATTTTGTAAAGCCCGGCATGAGGCGATTCATGCGTTAGCCCCGGAGTGAAATTCACCAGTGTTGGTGAAAATGGCCCTATCGCTTTAAAAAAATCAAGAGAGCCGGCCAGCGACTCCCTCCAAAGATCGGCAGAGCCGGCCAGCTCAAGCCCGAAGCCTGAAACAGAAGCGACCGCCATCTTTTTTTCTGCAAGTGCTTGAAGAATATTATCGGGGCCGCTCTGCTGTAAATGTTGCCGCAGAGCCGGCCACCAAAGATCGACATGAGAAAAACCACCCTGAGCCGCCGCCTCGATCGCCGCCGGAATCGGTGTTTCACAAAGGGTGACGAGGCTCAGGCACGCAATCATTTTCGCAGGCGGCTCCGATTCTATATTACGACTGTGGTGGCTTGATTTTGCCAGAAATCAAGTCGCTCACTATCTGATCAATATTCGCGGCAGGCACGCGCCACTGCTTCAGGCTGTCGCGGTCGCGGATTGTCACCGTATCATCCGTAACCGTCTGGCCATCAACGGTGATGCAATAGGGAGTGCCGGCTTCATCCTGACGACGATATCGGCGACCGATCGCACCCTTTTCATCATAAAAAGATGCGAATTTTTCGCGAAGCTGACGATGCACCGCTTCAGCCTTTTCGGGCATGCCGTCCCGCTTGACGAGCGGAAATACGGCTGTTTTGATCGGTGCAAGCCGTGGATGAAATTTGAGTACCGTGCGGGTCTCGTTTTCCACCACATCTTCCTGAAATGCTTCGCAGAGAAATGCAAGAGTTGCACGGTCAGCACCGGCGGAAGGCTCAATCACGTGCGGCGTGAATCGCGACTTCGACTCTTCATCAAAGTAGGTCAAATCCTTGCCGCTGAATTTCATGTGCTGCGAAAGGTCATAATCGCCACGGTGCGCAATACCTTCAAGCTCGCTCACGCCAAACGGGAAGGAATATTCAATATCAGCCGTGGCCGTTGAGTAAAACGCCAATTCATCCGGGTCGTGGTCGCGTAACCGAAGCTTGTCTGACTGAAGCCCAAGCCCGACGTACCAATCAAATCGAGTTTTACGCCAGTAAGCATACCATTCTTTGGCTTCTTCCGGCTTGCAGAAAAATTCAATTTCCATCTGCTCAAATTCACGCGAGCGAAATGTGAAATTTCGTGGGTTAATTTCATTTCGGAAACTTTTACCCACCTGTGCAATGCCAAATGGAATCTTGACGCGACCCGTATCGCAGACATTCTTGAAATTCGCAAATATCCCCTGCGCTGTCTCAGGACGCAGATAGGCAATAGCCGATTCACTTTCCAATGCCCCGACATACGTTTTAAACATCAGGTTAAACGATCGAGGCTCTGTCAGCGTGCCCGGCTCATCAACCGATGGACCAATCACTTTTACGCGATCATCAGGTGCCACCTGCATATAGCCAATCACTGAGCTATCCACCGGCTGCCCCAGCTTTCTGGCCACCTTGCCGGCCTTTGCCTCAGCCGCTTCCCGGGCTTCATCGGGTCCACCACCCAGTGAGCCCCACCAAAGCTCAACAAAAGACCCCGGCGCGTCCTTCGAATTAAATTTGTATATGAATACCCAAAGCTGGTCAGCGCGATATCGTTCTTTGGTTTTTTTACAATCGACCAGAGGGTCGGAGAAGCCGCCCACATGACCCGATGCTTCCCAAACGCGAGGATTCATGATGATAGAGCAATCGAGCCCCACCATATCGTCGCGGGTGCGCACCATGTCGTGCCACCAGGCATCTTTGATGTTTTTTTTCAACTCGACACCAAGCGGGCCGTAATCCCAGAAGCCGCCAATGCCACCATAAATTTCGCTTGAGGGGAAGATGAAGCCTCGTCGCTTGCAAAGCGACACAAGTTTATCCATGTCCAGCGAACTCATGGCGTATTAAAACCCTTCAAATATCTGTAGTTAGAGATGTTTCACACCGATTCATTACTTGCCCGAGCTCTTCTTCAGCCGCGAACAATACGCATCGGATCTTTCAGAACATGACATAGTATAGCAAACTCATTGAATCGGGCGACCTCAACAATATCCTTTTCCAGACCGATCTCACACACCCGCCGCCCGCCACGCCCGCGCTTCAGACATGCCACAAGCTCAGGCTGCATTCCCACACTCTCCGACGACAACCAGCCAATTTCACTTCTAGCCGCTGAAGCAGAGAGCATTGTGGCATCGTTGGCAGCCTGGCGTCCGGCTTGCATCAGCCAATCGGCCAGCAGCCCACAGGCCAGCACATCTTCCCAACTCGTCTGCCCATCCGTTCCCGAACCAACCAGATGAATTGCCCCCGGCCAGCTTCGAACTGCCTCGAAAGTGCGTGTGATATTACCAAAAGAAAATGTGTAAATCACGCCTGCATCTGATGATGCAATCAGTGCCCGCGTACCGTTTGTCGTTGTCATCACCATGGTTTTGCCATGGCAATTTTCCGGAGAATAGTCGCCAGGCGAATTACCCAGATCAAATCCGACAGGCTTCAGCCCCTGCCGTTCGCCACACAAAAGCGATCCAGGAATCATCCCAGCTTTGGCCACCGCCTCTTCAACTTCAATGCAGGGATAGATTTCAATGATGCCAGAAGACAAAGCCCGGGTTATCACTGAGGTGGCCCGGAGAATATCAGCCACAACGACCAGATCTGTCTCAACAAACAATTCAGGTGATGGCGGGAGAAAATGACAGAAAATCATAATTTGCAATATGTTATACAGTAAGAAGTACCAATGATTTCACATGATCTAAGTTTATCAAAGCAAAAACACGCATATTGATGTCGCCTAAAATCAGGAATGCGGTAGAATTCTAGTCGCCCAATGTGATCAATTCGCTGCCGACAGGATGAGGATACCACAAAGATGCCTAAGCATGGGAAGATTGTCATTTCAATCCATGACTGGCCGCAGGTTCACTGGGATATGTTTGTTGATTTTGATTCGGCGAGCGAGCGTGTTGCCACTTGGGCACTTGATCATTTGCCGGGCACGGCCGCCTTGAGCGGTCAGGCGACCAAGCTGGCTGATCATCGTCGAATCTATCTCAGTTACGAAGGCGAAATCAGTGATGGTCGAGGCCGGGTGTCGATCGAGTCTGAGGGTGAATTTGAGACCGAACAGTCTGCCAACGACAAAGAAATTCAATTTAGGCTAAAAATCAAGTCGAAGGCGGGTAAAAGTATTTCTGGGTTGATTACATTAAATGCAGTTGAAGTACCGGTTGATCAGAAAAATGGACGTACTCCCGTCGTCACCAAAAATGCGTGGCTATGGTCCTGGATGCCTGAGTGATTGTTTTCTCAAGTATCAATTAAACGGTTAAATGACATTAACTTCAGAAAATAGAAGTTCAATAAAACAAGCGAATTTGAGCCATATTGTTAAGATAAACAAGCGATCAGGGGCCGCATCTAATGCGACTCTCTGACCGCTTGATTCTGGTCCAGCAGGGCGAATTACTTGCCCTTGTGAACGTCGTGGCAAGCCTTGCAATTGGCGGCCTTCTTGAGCTGGGCACCGCCGTCAGCCTTGCCGTCAACAACGGCCTGAGCTGCACTTACAAGAGCACCGGCCTTTGATTTCCAGCTTTCAGCATCACCCTTGCCTGGGGTTTCCTTGGCCATGTCGGTGAAGAGGGCCAGCAGCTTCTTTTTATCGTCGTCAGAGCCTTCACCAGAAGCGACCTTTTTGCAAAGGCCACCCTTCATGGCTTCTTTCATCGCCTTCTTGGTGGCGGTGTTATCAGCAGCAAAGGCGAGTGGGAGGAGCGTTGCCGTGGCGAAAAAGCCAAAAGCAAGAATTTTCACAGATCGCATCAAATGACTCCGAATCTCGGGGTACTCGGTTTAGTTCAGGGTTATCACCGATTTGCAGATGCCCGATAAGAGCATCAAGCACTCAATTTACCCGATCAGTACCATCTC
>JBILGL010000408.1:0-4529 GCA_044351075.1 Isosphaeraceae bacterium
ATATCACAGTAGCTTACATGCGACAAAAAGAGGTGATTGTAAATTGGCGGTGACGTCTTATTAGTAATTTTCCAATCATTTATACTAAAACTTTCTCTGATTGCAGACTTAAAAGCACTTATGCTGCCTAAACATAATTTCCAGCGGGTGCAGGGCTTTGACGCCTGCAAGATCTTCCACCTGAGAGCGGCAGCTTGTGCCGGCGGCGGCCAGAAGGGAGCCCGGGTTTTCGGCAAGAGCCTTTAAAAGCACTCGATCGGCCAGCGAACGACTCAGGTCATAATGACTGGTATCATAGCCAAACGAGCCAGCCATGCCGCAACAGCCGCTGTCAAGCTCGCGCAAGTCAATGCCCGGTATCAACTTCAGTAGTCGCACCGTCGCCGCTGTGCCAAAGATCGCCTTCTGCTGGCAATGGCCGTGTAAAAGCACCCGATCCTGAATCGGATTTAGCTTCAACCGACCGCTTTCAACCGCTTCGGCTAGCAGCGTTTCAATTTGCGCAGTGGCTGCCGCTACAGCTTTTGCAGACTCCTGCAAGCGTAAATGGCGGTTGTCATCCACCAGCATAGTCAGGCACGAAGGCTCAAGCCCCACAATCGGCACGCCCGCCAATGCTGCCGGGGTTAACCGTTCAACCAGTGCCACGGCCAGCTCCCGGCCCACATCCAGAAGGCCCTTTGAAACCGCCGGACGGCCACAGCAAAACCCACCCACCAGCTCTACCTCAAAACCAGCCTTTTCCATTAGATTCACCGCCGCCCGGCCCACTTCGGGATGGTTGTAAGTGGTAAAACAGTCGTCAAGCAGAATCACCTTCCGTCCGGCAACAGCAGATTGGCTCGCCTGCCTGCGGCCAAACCATCGGCGCAGGTTGTCGCTGCCCGCAAAAGGCGGCAGGGTGCGTCGGCGATCAATACCCGCAAGCTTTTCCAGAAGCACCCGCATTGGCTTTGAGCGGAGCATGGGGTTTGCAATAAAGGCAAATTTCGAACCAAAGCGGTTGAGCAAATGCACATGGCCGAAGATGAGGTCGGCCCAGCCTGGCCCGCCACGCTGCTTGTGGGCCTGATAGAGCACTTCGCTCTTGAGCCGGGCCATGTCCACGCCAGAGGGGCACTCGCTTTTACAAGCCTTGCAGCCCAGGCAGAGATCCATCGCTTCCAGAAGGCCGGGGTGATCCCAGCGGCGGTCTTTGCCAAGGTGGCCGCTCATTACCTCGCGTAGCAGGTTGGCTCGGCCTCGCGTGCTGTGCTCTTCGTCGCGTGTGATCATATAGCTGGGGCACATGGTACCGGAATCAGTTTTGCGGCAGACACCCACGCCCGAGCAAAGCTCAACGGCCGATGCCAGGCCGCCTTGATCAGTGTAATCAAAGCCGGTCAGCTCAGGCACTTGAGCGAAATATTCAGGGCTAATGCGTAGATGGTCGGTTAGTTCCGGTTCGGCCACCACTTTGCCGGGGTTCATCTGGTTGCCGGGGTCAAACGCGTGTTTGACTTGGCAGAAGACATCAAAAAGACGGTCGCCAAATATCTTGCGGTTCCATCGGCTGCGGGCCAGGCCGTCGCCATGCTCGCCCGACATCGACCCACCGAATTCAGCGACCAGTGAAGAGACTTCCTCAGCAATTGCCTTGAGCTGCACCAGCCCTTCGCGAGTTTTCATGTTCAGAACCGGGCGAATATGCAGGCAGCCGACATCCGCGTGGCCATAGCACGACGCATGCACACCCTGTCGGCCAATAATTTGCATGAAACGGTCGTAATAGGCAGGCAATACCGCTGGATCAACTGCTGTATCTTCAACAAATGCCACTGGCTTGGCATCGCCGGGCAGACCCATCAGAAGTGATAGACCGGCCTTGCGTACTTTCCAGAAGTTGTCGGTGGTTGATGCGGTCAGGTTCTTTTTGATGGCCAGCACAGAGCCATTACCAGCCAGACCTTTTTCAATGATTGCGGCTTTTTCTTCGAGTTCCTGCGGCGAATTGGCGTAAAGCTGGGCGGCCAGCACAGCTTCGGGGTCGCTTTCTGCGAAAGTGACCAGCCGTCGGTATTCCGGATGAGCCAGGGCGAGGTTCAGAATCATGCGGTCGATCATTTCAACGGCGGCGGGCCCGGCGGCCAGATAGGCGGGCAGGCTTTCAAGGGCGTCTTTAATGGTGCGATGGGAGACCACGACCAGCCCCTGACAGGGCGGAATGGGTACCACACGCACATCAGCGGCAGTGATCACGCCGAGGGTGCCTTCGGAACCGACAATCAGCTTGGATAGGTTGAATTTGTAGGGGTCGTCCTGCCAGCCATCGGCCCTCACGGGCAGGCCGGGGATGAATTCGTCGAGGTTATAGCCGCTGACTCGCCTTAAAATGCGGGGGTAGCGGGCGATGATCTCGTCGCGATTTTCGGCAACGGCATCACGCACTATCTTGTGCAGATAGCCCAGCCTGCCACTATTGGCAATGATCTGTTCCAGCTCTGGCTCGTTATAGCCGCGAAACTGGGCGATCATGCCGCCGGAAAGCACAACTTCCAAGCCCATCACATGGTCAACCACCTTGCCATAACGCAGGCTTCGGGCTCCGGCAGAATTATTGCCGATCATGCCGCCTATGGTGGCACGGTCGCTGGTGGAAACGTCGGGCCCGAACATCAGCCCAAGCGGTTTTAAGTGGCGGTTGAGCTGGTCGCAGACGACGCCCGGCTCAACACGAACAGTCATTCGGTCGCGATCAACAATCCCGATTCGATTCATATACTTGGAGCAGTCGATTACCAACCCAGCGCCGATGGTTTGACCGGAAAGGCTGGTGGCTGCTCCTCTTGGAATGATGGCGATGCCCAGTTCCGCGGCAATCTCAACCGCTTTTGCAACATCGGCAGCAGAGCGAGGCAGAAAGACACCTACGGGCGGAATTTCATATAAGCTGGCGTCGGTAGCAAAGAGCGAACGGGCGGTATCGTCAAATCGGGCTTCGCCGGCGGTTTCAGCGGCAAGGCGTTTGGCCAGTTTTTCAAGCAGGGTAGTGTTTGAATTCTGGTTGGTGTCGGTTGCCGGCATAGTCCGCCCAATCCTTATAGTAGGCTTAATCGAGATAATCGAAATGAATTATACGGCTGCGGCGTCTGTAATTGCGAGACGGCTGCCGTGCCACCTTGATCTATTGCGGGCAATATTCAGATTACATGACCATTACCACGCCGTGCACCTCACGAATGGCGGCGAAGATGGCAACCACTTGATGCGACGACTGGGCAATCAGGGTGATGGAAACGGAAGTGTGTCGTCCGCCGGAAGTTGTTCGGCTGGTGTAGTTAACGTCGGTTTCGAGCACTTCCACAGTAATCACCGCGGCAATGACACGTTCGATAAAGTCTTCGCTGGAAGCACCGATCACTTTGATGAGAAATTCACAGGGGAATTCGTGAACGGCTTCAAGCAGCTCGTGTGGCGTAGGCTGGGCAGGGGGCTGGGCGGGATCGGGAGCAGGTGCGATTGTCAGATCAATTTTTTCAATGTGGCCGTTGTCGTCTGCCATAGTTTGGGCATTCCATAAACTGAAGCGTCGTTTTACCGTCGGTTATTCTCTCATTCTAAACATTTCCGAAGTGGAATTTCATTGATCATATTTTTGCAGAGCTTTCCAGCTTAAAGTTTGATTGTTCAGAGACGAGGCTCACAAATTGTAGTAGTCAAAGAAAAATTGATGTTTCGGAAGTTTTGAAACAGGGCTTTAATTTTTTTTGAAAATTTTTTGGAAGATTTGTCGTCCATTTTTATTATTTTCGACGTATTGATAGTAATGACGGAAGAAACGGGTCGCGAAGGATCGCGGGAACGAACGTAACCTATAGCTAAGCCTGTACATAACACTTGTTCGTTGAGCATGCACCAAGAAGAGACAGCCGGGCAGGTCTGAGGGCAATGGAGGTCATAAGGCCATGTCTTACTGGAAGTCGGAACCCGAATCCTGGTTGGAAAGTGATTTTTCCAAGAATCTTTTCGAGAACTTTTCACGAGATGTGAATCTCTCCAAAAGGCGTGATATATTAAGTTATAAGAGAGATGCAATAGTTGCGGAGCCAGTGGAATGGCATCCTGATTCCGAGCCTGATGTTTTTCCAGGTTCGGAGTTTAGGGGAAATGAGCACTTGCTTGGGATAGCAGTCACCGGTCCTACACTGCCGGAGACGCTCGACGCGATAGCAGAATCAGAATCAGACCAAAATTCTCAACGTCGCGGAGAGAGAGGTTCCTTTCCCATGAGCTTCATTCAGCGGTTCCTGGAGCGGGTTCTACGCCATAATACCAGGCGTATGCCCCGCACAAGCTTTGAAGACCTTAGCCAGGATGAGCTGGATGCCCATTTACAGGTTGGCCGCTATGGCGAATTCCAACTGACTGACGCCATCCGCCCCTCCTTCGACCTTGAGATTGTGCCTCGCGAAGGTTATCGCCGGGATGTTTATCGCGACCCTGAATCAGGCAACACCATGCCCGTTCTGGCCGCTTCAGTCTCAGCCGAA
>JBILGL010000040.1:0-14511 GCA_044351075.1 Isosphaeraceae bacterium
CCGACTTTTTATCTGATTCCATAAGTCGTAATCAGTACAGATATTACAATCGCAATTCGACTCTTGATGGCTCATCGATCAGGTGTTCCGAATTCAACAGGTGACTACTCAGGGATGGGGAGAGCAACACTCATCAAAAACCATTTCGCTTAATGTTGCTTTTATCTAATCGGAATAAATTGCCTAAAATATTTAATCAATTTTTGAGAAATATCTTTTCTGTATTATCTAAACTCAAATCAGAGGGAAAGCCCGCGTTGACAAGACCTTTGGGAATTTTCCCAATAATCCACATTACTAAAAATAAGGCGAACAAGGCTAACCCAAAGCACTAGCGAGGGATAAGAAATAAGACAGATTGCTCGGAATAATTCCCTCGCTTGCGCTCTTTGAGGTTGCGCATTTAGATGAATCTGTTTTCTTTGCGGCTCCAGAGGAGCCGGCTATGAATAGTTATGGCCTCCGGCCATATAAACCACCGATCTTTTTATTGATTTTCCTTAACGGATCAAATTGTAGCGTATCTTTGGATTTCGGCAAAACGACAATTCAAAAAGCGCAAGTTCAAAGCTTGCGCTTCGGGTTAGCCAGTTGACGTTGAAGTGCGGCCGAAATGCAGCAAAGAGAAAGAAATATCCGGTTTCTCAATGAGCGGAGTTTAGTCGGCATGTTATCTGAAATTGGGCCTGAAGAAATCTTCTCATACTCAATTAGACTGGCTTTTTCCGCTTTTCCCTGATTGGAATCTGATTGATTTTGGCAGCGAGGATGAAGTCATTTTCGCTCAGGCCACCGATGGCATGCGTCATGATCTCAATTTTCACCTGCCGATAGCCGGTCAGGTGAAGGTCGGGGTGGTGCCCTTCATCTTCAGCCAACTTGGCCACTGACTCAAAAAATCGGATCGCTTCCATAAAATCCTGAGCGACCCAGCTTCGGCTAATCTTCAGAGCAGACTCGTCAAGCACCCAACCGGTCGTTTGTTCGAGCAGCGGTGCGGCCTCCGCGGCTGTTAGCTTTGGCACGCCCCCTTCGCAGGGCACACACGTTTTCTGAAGCAGGTTTTGGCATAAGGGTTCCATGTACTCCGCCTTAATTTGTCTGGCTGCCCTGGAATTGGGCGATTACGTCATTGAGAATCTGGTCAAGGTCCCGCTTCGGCTCATAGCCAATCGTTTTTCGAATCTTCGAAAGGTCTGGAATGCGGCGCTGCATATCTTCAAAACCGGCTGGATAGGCTTCGCTGAATGGGATGATTTTGATTTCGCTCTTGGAGCCGGTCAGTTCCAGCACACGCCTGGCAAGGTCGAGAATCGACGTCTCCTGATCGTTGCCGATATTAAAGACTTGCCCAACCGATTCTGAATGATTCATCAAACCGACAATTCCACCAATGATATCCTGAACGTGGCCAAAACAACGAGACTGGCTGCCATCGCCATAAACCGTGATTGGCTCACCTTTCAGGGCTTGATGTACAAACCGTGGAATCACCATGCCATATTGCCCGGTCTGGCGCGGGCCGACGGTATTAAAAAGCCTCACAATGACGACAGGCAAGCGTGTTTCATGCCAATGAGCCAGCCCCAAAAATTCATCAAGCGCCTTGGCACATGCATAAGCCCAGCGGCGAGTGGTGGTGGCACCAATCACGCTATCGCCGTCTTCACGGAACGGGAGCTTGTCACTTTTGCCGTAAACTTCGCTTGTCGATGTAATTAGCACTCGCCGACGATATCGTGAACTGGCACGAAGCACGTTATCTGTGCCGTTAACGATGCTTTCAATTGTCAGCACGGGTTGATCAACAATCAGCCGAACACCCACGGCGCTGGCCAGATGATACACCGCCTGACATTCACGCACGCATTCTTCAACCAATGCGTAGTCGTTTACCGAGCCGACACGAAGCTCAAAGCCCGGCTTGCCCTCGAGATGGGCAATATTCCCATAACGCCCGGTGCTCAGGTTATCGAGCACAAGAACATGGTCGCCATCGGCGAGCAGACGTTCACAAAGATGGCTGCCAACAAAACCCGAACCGCCCGTCACGAGGTATTTCATTGTTTGTTCAACTCACCATTTGCTCATGCTTTAAGGGATTATGCCCCGAATCATTGACATCCTAAGTGAATTTAGCATATTTTGACAACCACCGGCCGACATTCATCGGCTTTGTCGAACCTTTTCTGATGCTGGCTTTGCCAGTTCAGGCAAGGCTTTGGTGTATGTGAGCAATTTTTTGAATCGCAATGGTCTTATAGCAGGCAGGATACCTACAGCGAATGAGAGTTGAGATCATTGCGGCGGGTGCCGAACTGACAAGCGGCCAGCGGGTTGATACCAATAGTGCCTGGCTGGCCACCGCATTGGCCGAACTGGGCTTGCACTGTGCCTTTCATACCACCGTCAGCGACGACATGGCTGACAATGTGGCCGCAATCGCCGCCGCTTGCCAGCGGGCCGACATCATTATCATGACCGGCGGCCTCGGGCCAACACAGGACGACATCACCCGCAACGCCGTTGCCGCTGTGGCAGGTGCCGGGCTTTATATTGATGAGCCAAGCCTTCAAGTCATCTGCACAATGTTTGCCCGCAGACGGAATTTAGACACCAGCCCAGATCGGGTGGTGGATCAACTCAAGGAACACTATCCGGACCTCTATCAACGAAACAGGATTCAGGCGACATTTCCAACAGGGGCCGATGTGTTGGCCAATCGCGTAGGAACCGCGCCAGGAATCTGGATGCGGCTTGGAAGGGCAAACATCGCCTGCCTGCCGGGCGTTCCTTCCGAAATGAAGATCATGTATCGGGAACAGGTGGTGCCGCGGCTGGCCGCCATGGGCCTGGCACAACAGGTGACAAAAATCTTCAAAATTAATATGTTTGGGCAGGGCGAGTCGGAAATTGAGGCGAGAGCACTCGATTTGACGGCCCGTGGGCGTATTCCCGAAGTGGGCATCACAGCCCATGAAGCGACTATCTCATTTCGCGTCTTCGCAAGTGGCCCGACTGCCGAATCAGCGGCGATGATCGCCAAGCCGACACTTGACCTGATTCATGAGCGATTTGCCGACCTGATCATTGGTACAAACGACGAAGATGTGGAACACGCCCTTTTTCAGGCCCTTCTCTCGAAAAAAGCAACACTTGCCACCGCCGAAAGCTGTACTGGCGGGCAGGTGGCACGAAAGATGACGAGCCAAGCCGGTGTTTCTGAAGTTTTTCTGGGCGGCGTCGTCAGCTATGCCAATTCGGCCAAAACTGCAATGTTGGGTGTGCCTGAGGCCCTGCTTCAGCAACATGGCGCCGTGAGCGCCGAAGTGGCTTCTGCAATGGCGGAAGGTGTTCGCACAAAACTGGGCGCGGATTATGGGATCTCAACGACGGGTGTGGCAGGGCCGGGTGGCGGTAGTGCCGAAAAACCAGTTGGGCTGGTCTGGCTTGGTCTGGCAACGCCTGAAGGCATTTTCACCAAAAGGCTTTTACTGGGTGAAGAGCAGCCAAGGGCCGTGATTCAGGAACGTGCCACGAAACACGCCCTGAATTTTCTCAGAGTTTATCTGAGAGATCAGAAAGCCTGAAAACTGTCGTTTAATCTCTCAATACTGTCGCTGGGTGATAAAAATGATCAAAGAGATGATGGCGCATCATTATTTTCTGGCGATTTTGCTAATGATGGTGCTGGCCGTCATGGCTGTATCCGCAATTCAAAAGCGGCAGAACCAGGAATTGCTGAAGAACTCAAACGACGTTACAGCTGCGATTTATAACATGATTGGTGTGCTTTTGGCTCTGATTCTCGGCTTTCTGATTGTCGAAGCATACGGCGATTATTCAACTGCCAGCAACGAAGCTGAAAGTGAATCGACCCAACTTCGGCAAATTTACCTGCTGGCCGGTCTCTTTGAGCCTGCTGATCAGGCGAAGCTCGAAACCAGCCTCTCAAAGTATGTTGATTCGATTCGCGATAAAGAATGGCCGTTGATGGTGGAAAACAACGGTGGTCATCCTGAAACAAACGCCAAAATGAAAGAGCTCTGGTCAACGATTCGCAGTCTTGAAATCAAAAACGATCGTGCCAGCGCCGCCTTCGGCAACGTGATTAACCAAATGGCCCTGGCCAGTTCGCTGCGGTCGCAGCGGCTTTCACAAGTTCAGCAGCATATTCCGCCACCACTGCTCTATCTCTTTGTAAGCGTAGCAATTATTAACGTGCTGAGCGTTGGTCTCTTCGGCAATAATAATCTGAAACACCAGCGAATTCTTGTAGCTATGGTCACGGCTGTGCTGGCTTCATGCATTTTCATGATAAAAATTCTGGATAATCCCTATACAGGGCCTATCAAAATTGGTCCCGAATCGTTCTATCTTGAAAAATCGCAGGACGCCGGGAAATAACGGATAAAAAGACGCCATTTGCAGATTCAAAGCGGCAAAGCTGTCAATCGAAAGAGGGATTCAGATGATCGCACGAAAATTGAAAATGTCATGCCATCTGCTGATATTGATGATCAGCCTCAGCGGCACCTACGCATGGTCACAGACGATGCGTCAACCGAAAGTGGCCCCCGGGCCAGGTGAGCCTGACTGGGGCGTTCTGCTTCGCGACAAATACGGCCTGAAGATGTTCGACGATCTGGTAAACCCCGTCACCGGCGATGCTCTCGAGGTGCCCGGGCTTTTTGTGAAAGCCGGCGAAGGGCCGGTCATTTATAAACCGACCATCGCCCTTGGCCTTGAAACAACCAATCGCGGCGGCTGGTATAAGCCCGGCGATGCCCCCGGCAAGGCTGAAAAGACTGAGCTTTGGAATTATACCTTCAAAAATACCACCGCTGACCTTCGCGAAAATCGCAACCTGCCGCCGAAGCTGGCAGACGGGGCAAAAGTTGAATTTGACCCGGGCCAGAAGCCATTTGGTGTCTGGCTTTCAAACGATGGCCTGAAAGATGGCGGCGTTTTCTCCCAACCGGCTGAAGTCAAAGCCGTTAATGCCAGACTGGCAAAGCAGCCTTACAAGATCATGATCTATCCGCTGATGGATAAAGCCACCGGTAAAATCACGCCAAATGCGTATCTGCTGGGCTGGGAGTATTCGACCAACGACGACTTTCAGGATGTTGTCTGTGAAATTCATAACGTCAGGCTGGTCAAATAACGAAAAATGAAAAAGCCGCCCACTCTTTCGCCGGCGATAAAGGCCGGGCTGACTTTTGACGAGCATATCGTTGTCGGCCCTGAGAATCAGATCACCTTTGCGGACGACCGTATGCCGCCCGTGCTGGCCACGCCCTGGCTGATTGCCCACATGGAATATGCTGCAAGAAAAGCCATCGCACCCCATCTCGCTGAAAATGAGCGAAGTGTGGGTGTAACGGTCGATATCGAACACCTTGCCCCTGCACCGGTGGGCGACCGCGTAACTTGCCGCGCCAAGGTAATTCTGGTGCAGCCCCCTTTTGTAACATTTGCCGTAGAGGCCTTTGACGATATTGAACCACTGGCCCGGGGTGTGCATAAAAGGGCCATTATTGATGTGGATCGATTCCGCAATCGGCTGAATAAAAAAGCCAATGCTGTGCAAGGACGTCAGGGCAAATAAAAAGAGGGCCGGAAAAGGCCCCCTTTTCATGAGTTTTTTTGCTCTTGCAAATCAGCGATCAAATCGTTGTGCGAAACGGCAGTGGTTTTGGGGCGGGCTTTGGCACAAGTCGATTCTTGACCCATTTGTAAAAAGTGCCTCGCGGCTGTTTGGTCGGATTCACGGGCTGGGCCGCCAGCATCGTGTCCTTCCCGCCTGATTTCACAAAATGAATCTTACCCGCCTGGCCAAAAAGCCGGTCGTTCTTTGGCCCGCCCTTGACGGTGTTCATCTTGCCAAACCAGCCGTGAATGGTCGTCACTCCGCCGCCGGCTGTGATCGTGTTTCGCCCGCCCATGCCGCCGCTGATCGTGGCCGGAATGGTGATGGCCGGATCAATCGAAAGTGTGTCACTTCGTTTCGAACCAAACAGCACAATGCGACGAATGTTCGTGGCCTGTGGCTGTTGATTGTCAATGACACCGTTCACAATCACGCGAATCAGGTTACCCACTGGCACGATCTGCACCGTGTTTGACGCAGGCCCCGGCGGCGGCGTGACGATCAAAACATCGTCCAGAATCCGTACAGCTCTGGTCACTCCGCCAATCGCCTCAACCGTAACCGAAGCCGGCGTGCTCACCAGTCCGTTCTGATCCTTTACCGTAAAGGTGAAGCTATCAGCACCGATAAAGCCTGTATTCGGCTCATAAGTGACCTTGCCAGTCAGTTCATCAAAATTGACGAGTTTTCCGTTTGTCGGATTTGTGGCAATGGCATAAGTCAGAATGGTCGGTACACTCGGGTCGCCCGGTTGCCCGCTGAGCTGAATCTCTTTTATTTCCTGCTGAGTGCCACGCGTCACCACCTGGGGGATCGCCACAGGAGGTGTGGGGGCATTTGGCGAGAATGTCAGCGTAATATTCTGAGTGTCGTAATTACTGGGGTCGTCAACATTTCCGGTGCCAGATCGATCCACACCATCACGAATCCCCACCAACAGGTTCAATGGGCCCGTGAAGCCGGTTTTAGGTGTCAACTGCACCAAACCTGTCGTCTGATTGATATTCACCGTGCCGTCGGTCACCGGTGTAAATGTCTTTTTACCTGTAGCGGGGTCGGTAGTTACGCCGCTGGCTACAACATAATTGTAAACGGATCCGACCTGTGGATTGCCTGGCTGAAGCACAAAGCTAGCCACCGTATCCGTCTTGTAGGATGGTTGCAGGCTGACTGGTGCCAGAAAAGCCCTGTTTACCACCGGACTGGTCACAATCTGAACCTGAAACGTTTTGGAAACGGTCGAATTATCGACAGGGTCGGTGGCCGTCACGGTAATATTTGCCGATTGCCCCACCAGCGCAGTGGTGGCGTTAATCAGCAGTACGCCATTATTATTCGTGTCAGAAAGACTGGCCGAATTAATCAGAATTTCATTTACCGGCGTTGTGCCGTTGAGCTTGATGCCGGTCATGGTGTCAACCAGCGACTGCCCCTGAACAATCTGACCGAAAATGGTGTGCTTATAGTTCAAAAACTGCGGCTGGCCCGTCGTCACAAAAAACTGGCTGGAATTGGTGTCGGGCCCGGCATTGGCCATGGCAAGCTGATATTTGCCATCGAAAATCAGCGACTGCACAAATTCATCCTGAAATGGAAAACCGGGTTTCGGAACTTCCCCAGTACCATCTCCGTTGGCTGACCCGCCCTGAAGAATGTAGGAGGTGGAATCAGGGAATCCATTGGCAATTCGGTGAAAATTCTTGCCAGTGTAAAAACCATCGTTGACCAATTGCTGAATACGCGACGTGGTGATCGGCGTAAGCTGATCAAAAAGCTGGTAGGTCATCGTCTGGTTGTCGATCTGCGGATCGCCTGTGCCAGAAGAATTGTGTGAAATGTTGAGCGTCATGAACTTGCCGGCCACAATGCTCGGCGAAATGTTCGGATTGTCCGAAGTCACGCTGTAAAGCTGAAGGCTGTTACCACCGGTAATCGTGATTGGCATGCCTGTGTTGGCCGGTATGCTTACATTCGCAAAATCACCCAGCACGGCAGGCACATCCCGGCGCTCCAGATCAGCCAACTCAAAAACAAATCGCCGTCCGCTTCTGCGAATGTCTTTCCCGGCGCCTTGAAACATCGAAGTCAGCCGCTTCCCAATTGCGTTCATCGATCCGAACCTCCAGTGATCCAGACTCATCACCCTTATTAGCCGCATGCATGCATCCATGCTATTCTATGAGGGAGAGTCAAGCGATTCGATATTTTTAAATCGTCGAAGGCGACCGGTCATGTTGGGCGAAAGAGGCAAAATAAAGAAGCCACAGATGGTAAGTCTGTGGCTTTTGTTACAATCGTTAAATTGAACGATTGATTCAGTTGAAGGCCGGCTGCCCCGGCTCGTTATCAATCAGGGACCGCTCTTGCGAATCAAAAACTGAGTAGAGGTCACGCCGTCTTCGTCGGTCACGCTGAAGCCACCACCATTGGTGAGGTATTTGGCGAAGACCGAGAAGTCAGGCAACTTCTTGGGGTCGAATGGCAGATCGACATTCGGCGCACCTGGCAACTGGCCTGCGGCCGCTTCGGCTGCTCGCTCCAAGGTGCCCAGACGTAACATTTCATAGGTCGCCCGTGCTGATTCCTCAGTCGCGGTGAAGCTGATCGTCGCTGTTGAAGCCGGGAAATTCTTGGCTACTGTCTTATAAGAAGCGGAATCAGCCAGCTTTTCATAACCCCCGCGGAGAACAGCTTCAAGCAGTGTCACATTGCTGGTCACAAAAAGTGTGTCCTTGGCGATGGCGATCGAAAGCTTGCCAGAGTCAATATTTACGCCACCAGCGGCAGGCAGATCAGGCTCAATGTCGTAAATTGTGGTGCCCTGAAATTCGCGTTTCTTTGGCTCCTGCCCAGCCAGTTCAAAGAGCTTCAGCAAAGTCTTGTTGAAGGTGGCCGAATCATCAAGGGCCACGCCAACAAGCATGCGTTGGCTATCATCCTTGATCGGCTTGACCACGTCTGAAATGATTGAGACCCGGCTGCCCATTGGGCCAAAGATATCTTTCTGGAACGAAAGTGGCTCGCCACCATTCGGGCCGACAAGCTGTTGCTCAAGCACGTTCAGAATACCTGGGCTGAACATGTTTGCGATTTCATTGATAGCTGTATAGGCGGTGTCAAAATCCCAGCCGAGCGACTGATAGCTCGTGACATTGGCAGGCACCCAGCTTTCCGGCTCCATCTTTGAAGCCTTCAGCGTAAAGACCTTCAGCAGCCCCTCGGTCGGCTTGTTCAGGTGAAGAGTCGTGCTGGCCACAGCCTCAAATTTGGCATCATTCAAAGTGATTGAGCCAGAGATCGCCTTCAGACCATTGAGTCCAATCATGCTAACGATTGATTCAATCTGCTGGGCATCAACCGCAGCGTTATCAACATTGGCTGAAGCGGCACGAATGCCAATTTTCAGAATCGACGGCACATTCGCAAAATAGCGGATCTGGCTAAGCGGATTTGCCTTGGCCACTGCTTTTTTGAAGTCATCAAGGCTGGCCAGGCTATCTGCCCCGGCACCTTTGATCACACTCTTGAGTGTGTCGGCCGACTCCGCCACATGATAGATCGTGCCGGTTTTGGCTACGGCAAAAGTGCTTTTCATCACTTCGCCATTGTCGCCCTTGATTTCGCTTGAAATCACGTTGATGGAGACATTGTTAAACGTCTCGCTCGAGACCTTGGCACCTTTTTCCGTGCCAAACTTGACAAGCTTGCCCATCGCTTCAGCAAATGCAGCATCGCTCTCGCCGGCATCCAGCGACGCATAAAAACCGGCTGGTACTTTCTCATCAGCTTTGGGCACAACCGCCAGAATCATTTCGCCGGTTGGCATTTCCAGCAGGCTTTCCAGAGAAGCACCGGCTGTGTTCTTCACTTCAGCGGACATCTTCTCAAGATTTTTTGTCACTTCTTCGCGAATCGACTTCAGTGCCGGATCAGCAATCATCTGGCCAAACTGAGACGCTTTGAATGCTTCCCGCAAGGCTTTCGCATTGGTGATACGTGCAAATACCAAGGTGTTCTTCGGCAGTGATTCCTCTATCGAGGCTGCCTGAAGAGTCGTCGCCAGACCGGCCAGAACTACCGTCGCCAGTCGAAACCCGCCCGAAAAAAGGCGGTTGAAAATTCTCATCGATCTACACTCCCTCGAGATAAGTTGCGCGTCAACACGACGCATCCTCAAAAATCCAATCCGCGAAACGACATATTCCTCAAGATGAAAAATCAGTTCGCGGAACTGTTGCCCGGTCTTGGTTTGGTTCGCCGTGGGGCTTCCAGATAGCGATACCCGGAATTCGGATTGGTTTTGTCAAAGCCGAAAGCCTCGCGGTTTCGGAGAAAATCCTTGACGTAGCGAATCGGTATCGCAAAGCCGACATTGTCACCCGAAGTTGCCTTCATATTGGTCACGCCCACGACTTCGCCCTGAAGATTAAAGAGCGGACCACCAGAATTCCCCGGGTTAATCGCTGCATCGGTCTGAAGATAGACAAGCCCATCAAAATTCCGGTTTCGTGTGCTCACAATCCCCTGACTTACACTTCGCTCAAGCCCCAGCGGATTCCCGACAGCAAAAACACCATCGCCCGCCGATAGCTCATCGATCGAAAGATGACACGGTTTATACTGTAAATCGTCGCGCTTGGGAAGACGAATCAGAGCGAGGTCCATCAAGGGGTTGGTCGCCAGGATTTCAACATCATCCACTCGCACCCGCTGCAACTGGCCACCCGGATTTTTCTTGTAAAGTGTGGCGGAAATTCGCGTTTCGCCTGCAATCACGTGATTGTTCGTAATTGCGTAACCATCCGTGTTCAGGATAAAACCCGAACCCTTGCCAGAAGGCGTGTCAATCGAAATCACTCCCTCGCCAAACTGGTCCACCAGCTGACGCACTGTCCGGCCATCCTCACCACCCGTCCGGTAAAAACCGTTAATAGTATCTTCCTGCGCTGCGGTGGGGCCATTCGCAGCAACCGGCTCCCCCGCCCGTGCAGCAGCCTTGTGTGCTACCTGGCTTTTCGGAATTCGCACAACATCATGACCAAGATCAATAAAGTAGCTGTCGGCCTTTTCCGTAAGCAGTTGCCCGGTCAATTGGCTACCGCCCTTAAGCTCAAGCGAAATTTTATCGTTGGCAGTTAAGGCGTTGCCAGCCAAACTGCTAAGGACGATAAGGCAGAAAATCGTTCGCATGTCAAATTCATCCAGTCATGACCAGGTGCTGCCCAAAATTGCCGCATCATCATCTGTCAAATATCATATACACATTCAGTTTATGATCAATCCCAGCCGATGGAAAATCATTTTGACCGATCCTGTGACTGATTAGCAACCTCAGCACTTCCATTCCGATTCCCGAATGGCTTTCAGTACGCCCTGCACTTCCACGCGATCTTCCCACTGATTCACCTCAGGCGTAAAGGCCACATCGTACCTTTTCCCCTTCTCCAGCCGCTCCACCAGCTCGGCCTGCCCCCAAGCCACCACTTTCAGTAGCCGGTTATTCTGTTTCAAATTTAACCGCACATGATTTTTCTGCTGGCCCATCAGCATCGGCTGGCCGGTCAGTTCAAGACCTGAAGCTGCAAAAAGGGGCCGCTGGTTCCCCTGCCCATAAGGCTCAAGCTCTTCAATCGCACGCACCAGATCAACTGTCAGCTGACTCACTTCCAGCTCAACATCGATCCAGAGCTCCTTCTGACCGAGCTCTCCCGGCTGGCGTTTCGCGACCTCTGAATCAAACATCTCACGAAATTCATCAATGTTTTTCGCATCCAGCTTCAGCCCCGCCGCCGCCGCATGGCCACCAAATGTCTTTAACAGCGATGAACAGGCCTGAAGCACCTCCACCAGATTGATCCCGCTGATTGACCGCCCCGAGCCGTGCGCTACCCCTTTTTCATCAATACTTAAAACAATCGAAGGTCGATGATACGTATCAACCATCCGCGACGCTACAATGCCAATCACCCCCGGATGCCAGCCTTGCTCAGCAAGAACCACTACATGTCGCTCGGCTGCTTTGGGATCGGTCTCAAATTGAGATCGCGCGGCGTTCGTTATCGAAAGCTCAATCTCTTTTCGCTGTCGATTAATTTCCTCAAGCTCTTCCACGAGCCTTATCGCATCTTCCTTGGTGCGTGTGTAAAGCAGCTCAAATGCCTTATTCGCATGCATCATCCGCCCGGCCGCATTGATTCGCGGAGCAATCTGAAAACCGATCGTCCCGCTCGTCACCGGCCGATCAGGCCTGACGCCTGACATCTGCAAAAGGTAATCCAGCCCTACACTTCGTCTTGTATTAAGTGCATTGACACCATGCTTAACCAGAATACGATTCTCATCCACCAGCGGCATCACATCCGCCACGGTCGCCAGAGCCACCAGCCCCATGGTTCGCATCAGGTAATCTCGCATCTGCGGCGATGCCTTCTGACCGTCACCAAAATGCTTCGCCACCTGCCAGGCCAGCTTGAAGGCCACCCCTGCCCCACAAAGATTCTCGCATGCCGGATCACTGCCAGGCAGCCTTGGATGCACCAGCACGTTGGCCGCCGGCAACTCTGCCTTAAAACTGTGATGGTCCGTCACAATTACATCCAGCCCCATCGAACGTGCCAATGCCACTGGTTCGACGGCCGTAATACCACAGTCAATTGAAATAAACAGTGCCCCGGGGTAGCTTTCTGCAAGATTCCGCACGGCTTCTGAATTAATTCCATAACCTTCTTCGATCCGGTGTGGAATATACGGAACGATTTTTCGTGAACCCGCCAGATAAATACATTCCGCCAGGAGGGTCAGGCCACAGACGCCATCCACGTCATAATCGCTGTAAATCACAATATGTCGATCCTGCCGCACCGCTTCGAAAATAAGCTTCGCAGCATCGGCGATCCCTGGAACTCCCTCCGGGTCGGTCAGGCGTTTCAAATCGGGGTTGAGAAATTTCTCAATCCTGGCTGGTTCCGTCAGCCCACGCTGCACCAAAATCTGGGCAACCACAGGGTTGATCCGGTAAAGTGCAGCAACCTGCCGCACTTGCTGCGGATCGGCCTGGCGGAAATTCCAGCGGGTCTGCGTGAAGCTCATATCTCAAATCCTGCCTCAGGCATTTTTCCAATTTCTTCGACCGAGAGATTGTTGCGAGTCTCACAAAAATTCCCGACATGATATTACCACGTTACTGGTGACAATCTGAACAGTGTTTTTCATGAAACTTCAAAATTTAGGAGCATCATTCCAATCAATTCCATGTTTTAAACTTTTTAATACCTAAAAAACCTGCATTATGGCGAATTAATGTAAATGAACTTCTCTTTTAGCTGTAAAAGTTAATAAAACAGGAAGAAGTCTGACAACTTTTTGTGAAACGTTATGAGGAATTCAGGAAAAGAGTGATCTGAATGTGATTTCAATGTCATTTACATAATTGAATTAGGCTTCCTTTTTTTGTGAATCGGATATTCATACACATCAGGCCCTGATTGTTGGAGATCTAACAGAAAAGCGGGCAGCCATAGATGTGAGTTAATGCTGTTTCAGATACTAATCGATTTCAATCAAAGGCTCACATGCATTTGAAGGAATTAATGTGTCTGAATCTGAAATGACAGTTGAGTAATTCAATTTCCGAAAGGGAATAAGATAATGAAATTATATAGAGCAATCGCGTTGACTGCCCTGTCGGCAGTTTTCTGCTGCGAACGCTGCCATAGTGTCGATATAGATGTTTCGTCGCTCACCAGCGGCTATGATTTTACAGCAGCAGTTTCCCAGACGACCTGGTATGCCAATGCCTTCCGCACACTGAATTACAGCGGCCTTGGAACTGTTGACCAAGTCTATCTTCGCCTCGCTGCAATTGATATGAACAAGGCTGCCGATCTGACCGTTCGAATTTATAATGATAATGGAGGAATGGTCGGTCAGACTCTTATGGACACTTTTGCATTTGCAAGCCAGCCCGTGATGAAGGACGGCGTGGCCACAGCTCTCTATCAATCAACAAACTCTGGCGCACAATTACCCGCCAATTCAAAATACTGGCTGGTGGTCGCCGGCACTGCCAATCTTGCAACAAGCGCATCCTGGCTTGGTCGGTATGCTGCCAGCGAAATACCCGGATTAAACGCCAATATCCTGCCTGATGTCGATGTCGGTTATAACATGATGTTCACCAATAATGGTGGCCAGACATGGCAGGGATGCTGGGTTTCTCTCCCAAATTGTAAAATGATGGAGTTTTCAATAAATGCCCCTGAACCATCGACTTATGTACTTGGCACAATTATCACGGTCGTGCTTGCACTCACGGCCCGAAATCCAAGGCGACGGGCGATGCTTCATCGCTCGACCGAATCGGAATCAATCGTGCTGACGGGCGAATGATTTCAATATCTGAATATCGTTTCAGACCTGTTTTTAACAAAACAGGTCTGATTCAACAATGACAAGGTGATTTGTATTTTTCTGAAATTAATTTTGTTTGATAAATTCACTGTGATTTTTACTGCGATTTGAACTTGTCTGTGACTTACAGATTTATCATTATTTGAGATAACTTATCGCCAAAATCAAATGCTGCCGATGCGACTTTTCATTTTTTTATCGAAAAATCCGAAGCACCGGTGTAATATAGTTAAAACGCCCGCCCAAAGGCTTAATCCCAGACTCTCGCCCAACACGCAAAACAAGGAGTGTTCCTCCCATGCATGCGATCAGGCTTCACAGGTCCTATTTATCAGGACGTCGCAAGTTCATATTATCGCTCTCCCTTTTTCTCATCGCACCGGTCCTGGCTGGAGCTGCAGAAAAAGCGCGTTGGCAGTCGTCAGCCCTCAAAGGCAGCCCCGACCCTG
>JBILGL010000507.1:0-3673 GCA_044351075.1 Isosphaeraceae bacterium
TTTAAACACCACTGCGGCAGAATAACTCGACTTCGCATTTTTTTGCGAATAAATTATCTCACGGAGTCACAAAGACAAGGAGAGGAAGCTGCCAAAAGACATTGCCAGGCGATTTTTCTGTGAGACAAGATTTGTTCATGATTGAACAACACTGGTTTGCAATTCACTACAATTTGAAATAACTTTTTAACCATAGTTCTGATTGAGCCCAGAACAAGCACTCCGAAAAATCCTGGAAAAATCGCTTTAGATATGTCTTAAGTCACTACTCCATTTATTTTTACGACTTTAAAAGTGCGAAAGTCGCAAGAATAACTTTTGCTCAAAAATTCAACAATTTCGCTTGTTGGATTATCACTCCGGTGCTAAACTTACGTAACCAACTCATCTTCTCTCAGCTCTCTTCGATCAAGTCTTCTTTTCGGAAGTGATATTCATGAATCATCCGCATCATGCCAATCGTCGTGACGTTGTCAAGGGGCTGGGCGTTGCCGGTCTCGGTGTTGTATCAGGCGGTCTGGCCGGTGCGGCCGACGAACCTGCCAAAGCGCCGGAAGTGCAGCCTAAGGCAGATGTTAAACTGCTGCCAACGCGCAAGCTGGGCCGTAATGGCCCGATGGTGCCGATGCTGGCGATGGGTGGCGATATGGAGTCGGCCAATGCGCTGGGGCTGATGAACCGGGCGTGGGCATCGGGCATGCGTTATTACGACACAGCGCAGAAGTATGGCCGGGCGAAGGAAGAGGCGATTTATCGCAAGTGGTTTGCGGCCAATCCGGGCCGCCGCGAGCAGCTTTTTCTGGTGTCGAAGGATTATCCGACCAAAAACGGTCCGACGCAGCTGCTTGAGATGGTTGACGTTCGTCTGAAGGAGCTGGGCACAGATTATCTCGACCTTTACTTCATTCATCAGCTTTGCCCGGAAGTTTACGGGGCAGAGAGTGTGAACTGGGGCAAGAGCGACGAATTTCGCCGGGTAGCCGAGAAGCTGAAGGCCTCAGGCAAGGTGAAAATGGTTGGTTTTTCATGCCATGGCGGGCCTGAATACATTCAGGCGGCGGCTGATGGTGGCTTTCTTGATGCCCTGATGGTGCAATATACGCCATTTTATGAGCGTGGGGGTGCCTTTGACAAAGCCCTGACAGCCTGCCATGAAAAAGGCATCGGGCTGATTGCCATGAAGACGCTGCGCCATGCGGGTAATGTGCCCAAGCGACTGCCTGAATTTGAGAAGATGGGCCTCTCAACACATCAGGCCATTCTGCATGCCACCTGGAGCGACCCGCGGATTGCGTCGATCTGCAATTCGCTGCGAAATTTCGACCAGATGAAGTCAAGCCTGGCGGCCACGCATGGCTACACCAAGCCGCTGGAATTGTCGCAGATTGAACTGCTGCGCGATGCCGTGCTGGCCAGCCGGCGGACGATGTGCCCGGGCTGCCCATCGTGTGATACCAAGGTGGCATCGACCAGCTATGCCTTCCGCGACATTGCCCGCTATGTGACTTATTTTGAGCAGGATAATCGCCAGGAATCGCGTGAGCGATACTTGAATCTGCCTGCCGAAGCCCGCCACTTCAGCACAGCCGAGCTGCAGGCGATTTCCAAAGAATGTGCCTTCGGCGTGGATTACGTGGAAGTGGCCAACCGGGCTGAGCGTTATTTCGCCTGAGCTGGACGTAATCCATAAAAAGTCTGGGCACGTTTCAGGGCGTGCCCGGACAATAAAGATACGAAATAAGAGCTGTTGGAAGAAAGAGCGGCTCTGGAGTGGAACCGGTATGCCTTGAAGCATCGTGGCAATCTCGTTAAATTAGTGAATTAATCGACCGATTCGGGTCGGGCAAAACCGGATGAAAAAAAACGAAAGCTGACCAGGAGAGAACAGGGAAATGACGATCGACGACATCCTGCTTGAGACCGAAGAACGCATGGAAAAGTCGGTTGCCCTGCTGGGCGACCAGTTCCGGGGCATTCGAACGGGCCGGGCCAGTACGGGGCTGGTTGAGTCGATCCGTGTTGATTACTACGGCTCGCCGACACCGCTGAAGCAGTTGGCCAATCTCTCGACACCCGAGCCGCAGCAGATCCTGATTCGCCCGTTTGACGTCGGTGCCATTGGCGAGATCGTGAAGGCGATTCAGGCAAGCGAGCTGGGCCTCACGCCGATGTCAGATAACAAGGTGATTCGCTTGAATGTGCCATCGCTTTCGGTTGAGCAGCGTAAGAAAATTTCAACCCGGGTGAAAGATCTTGCGGAAGAGGCCCGTGTGGCCATTCGTAATATTCGCCGCGACGGCAACAAGCACGCTGACCAGCTTCAGACGGATAAGCTGATTACCGAAGACGACTGCAAATCATGCAAGGAAGAGATTCAGGAACTGACCAAGAAATTTGAAAATAAGGTCAATGACACGGCTGAGAAGAAGACGCAGGAGATCATGGAAAACTGATCGTTTTCTGTCGTTGGCCCGAAGGATTCAATCGGGCCACTTTTTTCAAATTTTTTAGTAAGCCTGTAAAATCGTCTCGCAGCTTTATATGAGTGGGTTATCGTGATTATCTGGCGATATCGGCGGAGTCTTTACTGATCAGTTTGGAAAAAGATTAAAAAGCATCATGGCTTCGCGAGACCGAGCCCGCCATCTTTTTTCTGGCCGGCTCATCATGGCAGGGGTGTTCAACGTTTGAGAATAATCCGGCCTCTGCCTTTTTGATCGATTGCCTATCCAACACAGAGAATTAATGTTAAACTTTGGAAGACTTTACGCTGGATGACAAAGGGCATTTGACTCTTGAAATAGACGCGCAATATCGCTATTTAGTGGCAGAGGTGGTTTCATGCTGCGGATTGTAGAAAAAACCACTGGTGCAGCGGGTGTGAATCGGCGAGAGTTGTTAAGGGCGGGCGGGCTTTCATTATTTGGTGGTTTATCTCTGGAGAATTATCTTCGTGCGGCGGCCCTTGGTGGAGCGGTTCGTAAGTCGCAGATCAAGTCTGTAGTGCTTTACAACCTGCTTGGCGGGCCAAGCCACATGGACATGTTCGACCTTAAACCCGAAGCCCCTGCCGAGATTCGCGGCGAATTCAAGCCGATTACGACAAGTGTTCCCGGGCTTTTTATTTCCGAGCATCTGCCGAATACCTCGCGATTGATGCACAGGGCCTGCCTGATTCGAACAATTTCGCACACATACGACTCTCACGACCCGCTGCCGATTATGACCGGATTCACGGGCGGTAATGCTCAACTGCAGGCCCAGCCGACCGATCCGCCTGATATAGGAGCAATTTGCCAGTATTTGAACATTGGCCCGAGCGATGTTCCCGGTGCGGTTTGTCTGCCTTGTTATCCGGGCTGGGGTGAAAATGGCTATCGGCGGGGCGGGCCATATGGTGGTTTTCTGGGTAGCCGGTATGACCCGCTCTTCGCGCAGTGCAACCCGACATTTGAGCGGGAGCCGAAGCAAAATTATTATGATCCTGTGATGCCGATTGGCGAGCCGATTCTGACGGGCCTGGACAGGGATGGTTTAGTCACAAATATTAGATTTGACAGTCGTCGTTCACTGCTGGAAAAGCTCGATGAAAATGTTGCCAGGGCAGCACAAAATGTGCCTTACGACCGGCTGAATCATTATCAGCAGAAGGCTTTTGATCTGATATCGGCCA
>JBILGL010000165.1:0-8118 GCA_044351075.1 Isosphaeraceae bacterium
TTCGAGATCGATATGGTCGTAATCTCTACGGCTCAAGCATGCTGATTGCGCGACGACTGGTTGAGGCTGGCGTGCCTTTTATCAGTGTGCATCAGGAGATTTTCCGGCATTACGGTCATTCTTACGACATGCATGCCAACAATTTCGGCATGCTGCGCGACTTTAATCTGCCGATATTGGACAAAATCTATCCGGCATTGATCGAAGATCTCGACGCTCGCGGCCTATTGGATTCAACACTGGTGATTGTGATGGGCGAGATGGGCCGATCGCCGCGTGTCAATGGTGCCGGCGGTCGCGACCACTGGCCCAGATGTGGCTTCTCTCTGCTGACTGGTGGTGGTATCAGGCAGGGCTTTACACATGGAGCAACCGACAAAACTGCGGCCTTCCCAACCATAGACCCAGTACATCCATCCGACTTGGTGGCAACGATTTATCATCTGCTGGGTATTGATCCGAACATGATCATTCATGACCGACTGGGCCGCCCTCTGACAATTTCATCCGGTGGGTCGGTTGTCCATCAGATACTTTCCTGAACAATCTGATTCCAGTTTTCAGCCGGCTCTATTTCCCGAAATCGAATTGTGCCAAGTCAATTTAGCCATCTCTTTTTGCCTTTCCCAGCCGGCAATTCTATAATCATTTGTAATCAGATCATGACTGACAGGTAAAATTGGAAAGTGAGCTTGTCATGAAATTCACCCATTTATTTTTTTGTATGGCATCAATATTAATATTGACGAATGTAATTATATTGGCACAGGATGGATCAACTCAAAGACAAAATAAGCCGTCGGAATCAATCAGAAAGCGTTACTCCACACCTGAAGCGCAAGCCATAGGCAAGGAATATAAAAGGTTGCTGGATCAACTGGATAAGCAAAAAGGGCGGCAAACTTTCCTTTCACAGAAAGACCCGCGAAGGCCGCGCTCGCCTGTGAATCCTTACACCAGTCTGCTTTTGATGCGAGGCACGCGCGAACAGATCAATAAAGCGAGAGAATTATCAAAGCCTGGGCATCGGCCTTCGATTCTTGCCGCTCCGGCATCGCTTTTGGGGCCGATTAGTCTTGGAGCGGCTTATGGGCCGCTGATGTTTCAGAATTCGCTGAACCAGCTTTGGCAATGGAATGGCCCGCCGCTGCCCTACAACGGTATGGCTGGCAGCAGTTATCTGGTGAACTCAGGGCCGTTTTATATTCCGTATGAGCTTGCGCTTCAAAATCGCCTGACGGTGACGACCATAACCGATACCTACGGCAACCAGCTTGTGAGCGTTTACGACAATGCCACTGGCTTTTCGCACAGTTATCAGGTGATCAGCCGGCTTGATTCGAGCCCGCCGCCCGGCACGGCCAGCCCGATTTATGGCATGGGCTATTATGTTTCCGAATATAACGGACTGATTATCGGTACCAATACGTCATCTATGCCTGGCTATTTTGTTCCATACATGAATTATCCCACGACATTTGGGTATGCCGGCGATCTTGATACATTCGGCCCTTCTGGCCGGGGCCATACGCCACTTTATCCGGCTGGGCCGCCGCCCTTGCCGAGCTATGCACCAACGGGTTTGAACGCATTGCCCGGCTCAGGCTACAACCCATCGATGGGCCCGCCACCGATACCGACATTCACTCCTTCCGGCACGGCCATTACACCGAATCCTTGATGAACGTCGTCTGTCAGTTCTCAGGTGTCAGGCCGTGCTCTTGAAATAGGCCTGAGGCCTCAGCGCTGGTGATATAATCGGCGAGTTTCATTGCAAGCTCCCGGCTCTTGGCTGATTGATCTACGTGATTGACGAGCCCCAGCCCCTGAACGATGGGAGCATGATCAGCCTGCGGAATTTCAAGCACGGACAGTGATTCATCGCTTGCCGCCGCTTCGCGGGCCTGACCCAATGCCACCAAGCCCGCTTCGGCATTGCCTGAAGTCACTTGCTCCAAAGCCTGGCGGATGGAATCAGCCACCACGATTTTTGATTCAAGCCGTGGCCACAAAGCAGCCTGCTCAAGTGCTGATTTTGCGGCCTTGCCATAAGGCGCTGTCGCCGGATTGGCAATGACAAGGTGGCGAAAATCAGCCACCACGATTTTTTTCCAATCATCCAAGTTTATCGTCCGGCGAAATAGCAATGCCAGTTGGCCACGGGCATAAGGCTTGACAGTTTCAGAATTTATAAGTCCATCTGCTGCCAGTTTGCGGGCGATTTCAATATCGGCTGAGAGAAAGAGATCAATTGGGGCCCCTGCCCTTATCTGAGCGGCGATTTTGCCTGAGGCGTCATAGTTTGTAAGTACTTCTATCGGCGGGTTTTGCCCCTGGCCCCACTGGGCCAGCGCATCACCAAGCCATGGCTGAAGATCCGTCGCTGCGGCGACATGAATTTGCATGTTTGGCGGCATTTCGCCGGTTTGCTGCGACTGACTGCCGCAGCCAGATGAAAAAAGCAGAAAAGCAAATAGTAAAAGGCGAAAAGCTGGATAATTTGTGATTGTTTTAATGATTGGATAAAATGCTTCGTATGTGAAGTCAGGCGAGTTGATTGGCGAATCTGGCCTGATAAACCGATGTAAGCTGTGAAAAAGACTCTGGATAGTGAGTTTTTTGCAGGCTGTCGGGTGCAAGTGTTTTTGGTGCATAAGTGAGGCTGGTCCATGAAGATTGATCAATTTCTCAGGCATCATGGGATCGCCTCCAACCCGTTCAGCGAAGAGGATGCCCAGACGGATCTGGTCTTTAAGCGGAAGTGCCTGGAGCATGTGCATCATCCGGAGTGGGACAAATTTCTTGGCAGCCCGCTTGAGCCATCAACGGCCGTTGTTTTTGGCGAAAAGGGGAGCGGCAAGACGGCCCTTCGGCTTCAGGCCACGGCCCGGATTGACGAGCATAACCTGAATCATCCGGACATGCGGGTTTTTTTGATTCAGTACGACGATTTTAATCCGTTTCTGGATCATTTTAAGTCATCCACTTCGGCGAATTCCACGGATTCGGCTTTGAGCCAGTGGAAGTTGCAGGATCACATGGATGCGATTTTATCGCTGGGTGTGACAAAGCTGGTGGACGAACTGGCCGCGCCCAAGAGCAAGGTTGACTTGACGGTACTTACGCCCGACCAGCGCCGGGACCTTTTGCTACTGGCCACGATTTACGACGCCTCAACGCGTGAGCCGATTCAGAATCGCTGGAATCGTTTGCGAAGGTGGTCGGGTTTCCGGCCGCTCTGGAGCCGGCGGGACCTGCAAATCGGCTTTGGCATGACGCTGATCGTCTTTTTGATGATCTATCTTTTCCCGTCGCTGCGTAGCTGGAGCTACCTGCCCTGGATGATCCTGCCCCTGGCCACCGGCTGGGTTTACTGGTCGTGGCGGTTTGCGAGGTCGGAGTGGCATGCGTCGGGTATTCGCCGGGCGGTGCGGGTGTTGACAAGAGATAGCTCAGCCCTGCGCTGGGAGCTGCTCTGGTTTGAGCCGAGCGACTTGGGTGGCCAGCCTTTGCCGAGTATCGGCACGAAAACGGGCAGCGGCGAAGAGCGATTTGAGCTGCTGCGCAAATTTCAGGGTGTGTTGTCGGCGCTGGGGTATCATGGAGTGATTGTGCTGGTGGACCGTGTGGACGAGCCGCAGCAGGTTGAAGGCGACCCCCGGCGCATGCGGGCACTGATCTGGCCGCTCCTCGATCATAAATTCCTGCGGCATCAGGGGATCGGTTTCAAGCTGCTCCTGCCGATTGAGCTGGCCTATTTTCTGGATAAGGAAGACAAGGAATTCTACGACCGGGCCCGGCCTGATAAGCTCAACCTGATTAAGCCCTTGCGCTGGACTGGCGCAAGCCTTTATGACCTGGCGACCGATCGCCTGCGGGCGTGTGCCGTGGTGGGTGAGGATGGCCAGCCGAAAAAGCCGCGATTGCGAGATCTGGTGGATGAGACGGTCACCGACGATGCCTTGCAGGATGCGCTTTCTCATGTGCGCACGCCGCGCCATCTTTTCAAATTTCTGCACCGGCTGATTCAGGATCATTGCCAGAAGCACACCGAGGATAAGCCCGTCTGGCAGGTTGAGCCTGAGACATTCCGGCGCGTTTTTGACGCCTACATGCGCGAGCTTGATGCGTTTGACCGTGGCTATGGCCATGGATGATTGGTTGAGCTATTTGTAAGAAACCAGTTCGGGTTTTGGACTTTGTGGCCAAAACCCGCTCTTGAACTTTTGAATTTGCTGGATTCGGATATCAGTCAGGGCGTAGCGACCAATGGCTGATGTTAATGAATTTTTTTGAGCGAACCGTTGTGAAAATAGTGGGTTCTGACTTGTTCTGGCATTGATATGAATGTCGGCGAATCGTTTGGTTAATTATGATTCAAGCGTTTTGATTGATTTATGATTTTTGACAAATGAGTTGATTGACCCACTATGACCGACATATTAGACTACCAGTCTCTGGCCTACCCTCAGCATCAATTCAGGTTTTTGCTTCTTAACGAAGGAGTTGCTTCGCATGCGCTGCGGTCACGCTTTTAAACTGCTCACGGGAATTTTCACGATTTTTCTCATTTCAGGCTGTGGCGGAGATTCATCTTTACCGAAAACGGCAAAAGTCAAAGGCACTGTCACCTATAAAGGCAAGCCGCTTGCTGGTGGTCAGATCTCATTTATTCCGGAAGCTGGCAGCGAGGCAGCAAAAAATGGGCAGCCGGCATCGGGTCAGATTAATGCCGACGGAACATTTACTTTGACAACCTTCAATACCGGAGATGGTGCTCTGCTTGGTGCCCACAAAGTTATTGTCAGCAAGCGCAGCAATGACACCCAGCGCAATCAGCCGAAGCCTGACGGGACGATTGACTATACGGTTCCGAAGGCTGAAATTCCGGTAAATTATGAAAGTATCGACAAAACTCCGCTGAAATTTACGGTAGAGGACAAGTCGAATGAGTTTAAAATAGAACTTGTCGATTGACAAAGCATTTTGAGAGATGGAGATTGTCATTTCTGGAGTCTGAGCCGTTGAATTGCGGCTCGGGCTGGTTCGTTTCCGGGGTCACAGGCGAGGGCGGCGCGATACCAGTCGGTCGCCAAACCGGGCATATCGAGTTGTTCAGCAATCTGGCCCAACTGAAATCGAATCGCTGTGTTTTCTGGTTCTTTTTCAGCGGCTTCGTTGAGGCTGCTCATCAGGGCGATTGCCGATCTGATTTCCTTTGAGGCTGACAAATCATTGGCTGCTTCATCAGTTTTGCCGAGCAGCTTGCGAACCGAGGCTCTCTGGTAGAGCCAATCCGGATTTTTAGGCCGGGAATCAAGTGCTTTGCTGAAGTTTGACTCTGCCTCAGGCAGATTTCCTTCGGCCTGAGCCAGCATACCGAATTGGGCATGAATTTCAGCGAGATCACCGGTGTTTTGTTTGATGGCGAGTTGGAGAGTTTGGCGGGCGTCTGACAAACGATTTCGGCGGATCATGATGCCGGAACGGATTAATGCCATCCGGGTCGGGTTAAACTGATCCGGCAGCAAGTTGAGCCATTTTTCGGCAAGATCGATTTCTTCGGCTTCAAGAGCTGTTGTGGCGCCATCGAGCAGAGCCTGATTATTTCGCGGTGGTCTTGCAATGACCTGGCTATAGGCATCAATGGCTTCCTTGAGATCAAGGTTTTCACGATGGATGGTGGCAATAGTCAGCCATGATCCCGTTTCATTGGGTTCGTCATTGACAACCTGTTGAAGGATTGCAAGGCATCGGCTTCTCTCGCCGGTTTCGTAACAGGCACTGGCAAGCCATTTTTTCCACTCAATGGCATCCGGTTTCTGATCAGAGGCCTGTTTGAGCCATTGAATTGACTGGTTGAACTGACCTGCGCTGAGCAGCAATCGGCCTTTCCAGTAAGAGACTTCTGCAGAATCCGGGCCCGATATGGATAAATTTTGCAGATGACCGATGGCCAGTTCCGGTTTTTTCAGGGCCAAGGCTGCTTCGGCAATCAAAAAGACAGCCCTTGCTCTGGTTTTATCCGATTCCAAAGCCGGTTTCAGTATGTCGCTGACCGCTTCGGGTCTTTGTTCATCGATTGCCATTCTGGCCTTGAGAAGGGTTTTTTCAGACAAGCCGTATTGTTGATAAACCCAGATAAAGAGCAAGCAAGAGATTGCCAGACAGATTAATTTCAGGCGGGCAGGAAATTTATTTTTCACAGAATCAGACCGTGATTGATTGCTAAGTTCAGAAGATTTATTGAATTGTAATTTTACCCAGAAAAATTTTCAAATTTCGAGAGATATCTTATTGACGGCCTATGACCTTTCTTAGAAAGTAGTATTTACCCTTCTATCACAAAATCCGTCCAGTTTCTTCAGCAAATGCCCAACGGTATTTACCATCGGGAGCCCTTTCATGATTAGTCGTACAGCGTTCAGAAAACAAGGTTTTACACTGATTGAACTACTGGTGGTCATTGCGATCATTGCGGTTCTCATTTCACTGTTGCTGCCGGCGGTGCAGTCGGCTCGCGAAGCGGCCAGGCGTGCTCAGTGTGTTAATAACATGAAGCAGATTGGTCTGGCGATGCATAATTATCACGATGTGATAGGTGCTTACCCGACATCGTTCTGGAGAAATACCAGAAATGCCGGTACAACCACTGCCAACGGCACCAATCGTCATAGCTGGATCACCAATGCTTTGCCCTATTTCGAACAGGCGGCAGTTTACAACGCCGTGAATTTCAGCATGGGCTGTGGTGGGCCGATCAATCATACGGCATTGATGACATATCTCTCCGTATTTGCATGCCCCAGCGACCCTGCTCCCAATTTTTCAACTTTTCCCCGCGTTGATCAGGGCATCGGCATTAATAATAACAGTGGCCCGAAGCTGAGCTATCTTGGCTCGATGGGTGATAATCACCCGGATGACAGCCCGGCCCAGTTTTCGTTCACCAGCCTGCCGACGATGCGAGAAAATGGCTTTGGTGAGCATGGGACACACACGGGCCTGATGAGCCGAACGGGTGGCACGACAAATATCCGTGACATTACGGATGGCTCGTCAAATTCGTTTGCTGCCGGTGAAACGCTGTTTGAGTCGTGTGACTGGTTCACCTGGCCGAACCCGAATGGTACGACAGGTACGACACATGTGCCGATTAACTACCAGATTACTCTGCACGATGCAAACTGGCAAACGTTAAGAAGCAGCCGCAACTGGCGTGCTGGTTTCGGATATCGTTCGCAGCACCCTGGTGTTGTCAATTTCCTTTTCGCCGATGGTTCTGTGAAGGCCATCAAGAATTCGATCAGCCGGGATATCTACCGGGCCCTTTCCACCAGAGCCGGTGGCGAAGTGGTTTCATCCGACGCGTTCTAAGCTCTAGAAATGCCTGGCACAATGGGGCGCTTCCCGTTGTGCCGGGCTAAACCCAGAGCAATTGCATCTGCCGGTTTGTCATTCGGCTTATTCCATACAAATCAATCGGCTGTATCCAGGCAGGCTACTTGGCCTTGAGCTGATGAGAGGACTTTTGGCATGAGATCACGCATATCGATCAGCCTGACGGTGATTTTCATTGGATTGAGCGGTTGTAATTCGAGTAACTCTGATAATAAACCGGTGGCAGGAGAAACTGCCAATACTCCTCAGGCTGCGCCGGAAGTTGCGAGTTCGAATGAGGCATTGTCAAAAATCATCAATGAAGCGACGACCCGATTTTCGACGCTCGACTACGATTTTAATGAAGATCTGCTGAAAATTATGGATGACTTTGCCCGCTATTTTGCAACAAATTCCGATGCCAGGAAGGCATTGAAATTTGAAAGACAACTGCCAAAGCTTGATGAAGCCGAAGAGATCAGTCATTTTCAGGAAAGCGTCAAGCGCTGGGAGACCAAAACCGGCAAAACGCTGCGTGCCGAGGTTGATCGCATCAAGAAATTGCTGGAAGCCCGCGATGCGAAGAATAAAGAGTCGTTGGCTAATTTCAACCGTGAATTTAGCACAGCGTTTGATGATTTTGTCAAAATTGAGGTTGATGAGCTTCGCGAGCGTCGTAATCGGTGGATACACGACAAAGCCAAGCCAGTGATTGAAGAGTTAAAGTCAAAAAATTCA